>JBKPBM010000191.1:0-9782 GCA_046744325.1 Actinomycetota bacterium
CCCTTGAAGGGTTCGAGCCACAGCGTCGTGCCAGCCGCTACTCCCATTGCGATGCCCACGTCCATCGCGGACAGCGGGGAGATCCTCAGCAGATGGGCCAGCGGCCCGACGTACAGCGCCAGGGTCAGCACCGCCAGCGTCCCCGCCAGGACCGCGGGCAGGACCCGATTCCCGCGGAGGCCCGTCTTCCAGACGGGGGCCAGTGGGGAGCGCTCGACCAGCACCATGAGGGTCTGGCCGACGAGCATGGCCGCGAGGGCAAGCGCCCGGGCGTCGGGCACCGGGGCTCCGCGGGCGAGATCCCCGAGGTACAGGGCGAGGACCCCGGCGGTGAGGGTCAAGCCCTGCGCGAACGGGCGCATCCACTCCCCTCCGGTCATCAGAGCCGTTGTCATGCCCCGGGGCGGGCGGCGCATGAGATCCGCCGGGGCCGGATCGTTCTCGAACACCAGCGAGATGGTGGGATGCAGGATCAGCTCCAGCAGGACCAGGTGGATGGGCAGCAGTAGCAGCGGCTTGCCCAGCAGCGGGATCAGCAGCGCGCCCAGCAGCAGGGGCACGTGGAAGGCGATCAGGTAGGAGAAGGCACGGCGGAGGTTCTCGAAGATCCGTCGGCCGTCCCGGACTGCAGCCACGATCGTGGCGAAGTTGTCATCGAGCAGGACCATGGTCGCGGCTTCGCGAGCGACCTCCGTTCCCCGCTGCCCCATGGCCACGCCGATGTCGGCCTCCCGGTGAGCGGGGGCATCGTTGCTGCCGTCGCCGGTCATGGCCACCACGTGGCCCTCGGCCTTGAGAGCCTGGACCAGCCGGTGCTTGTGCTCCGGCCGGGTCCGGGCGAAGACGTTGGCATCCCGAACCAGCGTGGACAGCGCGCCGCCCTCCGCGGCCTCCAGATCGTCGCCGGTGGCGATCTCGCCATCGCGGTGGGGAAGGCCCAGACCTGCCGCCACGGCGCGGGCGGTCTCGGGATGGTCCCCGGTGACCATGATCACCCGAATCCCCGCGCTACGGCACTCGGCAAGCGCCTCCGCGGCACCCGGGCGGAGCGGATCGGCGAATGCCACGAGCCCGGCGAACCGAAGGGCGCGCTCATCGGAGGCCCGCTCTCCGGATCGGTCGTGGAATTCGCCGGCGCCCACCGCCAGGATCCGCATCCCCTCACCTGCGAGGCGCCGGTTTGCCACCAGCCAGGCGCGCCGGTCATCCGCGGAGGATCCGGTGCGCTCGAGCATCCCCTCGATGCTGCCCTTCGCGGCGATGCGGCACCGGCCGTCATGGCTCCAGACGTGGGACATGTACTTCAGGGCGGGATCGAACGGATAGTCTTCGAGGAGCCGGCCGCCGTGGAGGTGGGACACGTCGAGGCCCTCAGCGTCGGCATACCGAACGATGGCCTGCTCGAGGGGGTCGAACGGCGCCGGCTCGCAGGCCAGCACGGCGGCCTCGAGGAGCTCTCGAGCCTTCACGGTGAGGGGTCCTTTTGGCTCAACCTCGCCGTGGCCGGTGGCCAGGCAGGCCACCTCCTGTCTCCCGAGCGTGAGCGTCCCGGTCTTGTCCGTGCAGATGACCGTGGTGCTTCCGAGGGTCTCCACCCCGGCCAGCCGCCGGATCACCGCCTGATCCCGGGCGAGCCGCCATGCCCCCAAAGCCAGGTACAGCGTGAACACCATGGGGAACTCCTCCGGGATCGCCGCGATGCCCAGGCTCACCCCGGCGATGATGGCCTGGCCCCAGCCGTGGCCGCGGACGAGCTCGATGGCCACCACGGCGACGAGGAAGGTCACCGCGATCACGGCCAGTCGGCGAACGAGCCTGCCGATGAGGCGCTGCAGGGGAGTGGGGCTCTTGCGGATCCCGGCGACGAGCGCACCGATCTTCCCGTAGCGGGTACCGGTCCCGGTGATGGTGACCCGCATCGCTCCACGGCCCGAGAGGACGGTGGTCCCGGCGAAAGCCTCGAGCTGCTCGGCCGAGCCGTGCGCGTCCTTCACCGCCGGCTGGGACTCGCCGGTCAGCGAGGACTCATCGACCATCAGGTTGGACCCCTCGCAGAACGTTCCGTCCGAGGCGATGATGTCGCCCTCCTGCAGGAGGACCAAGTCGCCCGGGACCACCTCCTCCGAAGGAATCACTCGCCTCTCGCCGTCCCGCCAGACCGTTGCCGTCGGCGCGGTCATCCGCTTCAGGCTCTCCAACGCTCGTTCTGCCCGAGCTTCCAGAAGCAGGTCGATGGCAACGATGGGGGCCAGCGCCACGAACGTGACGACGGCGTCGGCCACGTCGCCGAGGAAGAGGTAGGTGGGCGCCGCCACCAACAGGAGCGCCACCATGGGGTCCGTGACCGCGCTGACCAGCGCGGCACCCAGCGACGAGCGTTGCCTGCCCGGGACGAGCCGATTGGGCCCGTGTGTGGCCAGCAAGAGGCGCGCTTCGGCAGAGGTGAGACCCGTCCGCTCCGTCTCAGCCATCTCGGTCAAGGCCATGATCGACCCGTCGCCTCCAGCATCAGCGTGGTTGCACCTGCCACAGCGGCACCACTCCCCGTCCGAGATTGGCCTCGATCGCCGCTGATCCCTGAGGCCGATGGTCCCGCCAGGCTCGGGAAGTTCGCCCTTGAACGCGGAAGGGTTCCAGGCCCTTGCGGGCCCTTGTCTTCGGCTCTTCGGTACGTCATGGTCCGACCCACGCGTGGACGCCATCGATCGAGGAAAGGTCGACCGGGACAAGCTGCCCATCGGGACCGTCACCTTCGTGCTGACGGACATCGAGGGCTCGACCAGGAACTGGGAGTCCGGGGAGGAGGCCATGCGGGCGGCCCTCCGTCGCCACGACGAGATCCTCGGCGACCAGATCCGCGCTCACGGCGGCAGGGTGCTTACGGAGCGAGGCGAAGGGGACAGCTTCTTCGCCGTGTTTGCCCGGGCCAGCGAGGCGATCGAGGCGGCAGTCGACCTGCAGCTCGCACTGGTCGCGGAGCCCTGGCCCGAGTCCGCGCCGATGCAGGTTCGGATGGCGATCCACACCGCCGAGGCCGGCACCGACTATCGGGGCCCCGACGTGAACCGCTGTGCCCGGCTTCGGGCGATCGCGCATGGCGGGCAGGTGCTGCTCTCGGCCATCACCGCCGCGCTCATCCGGCCGCAGCCCCCCGACGGAGTTTCGCTGGTCGATCTCGGCGTGCACCGGCTGCGAGACCTGACGGTCCCGGAGCGCGTCTTCCAGGTCGCACACGAGGGACTGCCCCTGGACTTTCCGCCCCTGCGCTCACTCGATGCCTTCAAACACAACCTCCCGGTGCAGCTCACCAGCTTCGTCGGCCGATCGAGCGAGCTCGACGAGGTCAGGGCCCTGCTGGAAGCCCATCGGTTGGTCACCCTGACCGGAGCGGGAGGGGCGGGAAAGACCCGGCTGGCGCTCCAGGTCGCGGCCGACGTGGTGGAGGGGTTGCCGGACGGGGCCTGGTTCGTCGACCTGGCCCCGCAGACCGATGCGGAATCGGTTGCCCGTGGTGTGGCAGAGGCGCTCTCCATCACCGAGATCCCGGGCCGAGCGCTCCCCGATGTCCTCGCCGACGGCCTCATCGAGAAAGACCTGTTGCTGCTCCTGGACAACTGCGAGCACGTGATCGAGGAATGTCGTCGTCTCGCGGATCGCCTGCTGCGAGCCGCGCCCGGTCTGCGGATCCTGGCGACCAGCCGGGAGAGCCTGAACATCGCCGGTGAGGTGGCCTGGCGCGTTCCCTCGCTCTCGCTTCCCGACGTCGACCGTCCGCTCGGCGTGGACACGCTCAGCCGATGCGAAGCCGTGCAACTCTTCTGCGACCGGGCGGCGCTGCATCGATCCGGGTTCGGTCTCACCGAAGGTAACGCCGCGGCGGTCGCCCAGATCTGCCACCGCCTCGATGGAGTTCCCCTTGCCCTCGAGCTCGCGGCCGCCCGCGTGAAGCTGATGAGCCCCGACCAGATCGTCGCTCGTCTGGAGGACCGGTTTCGGCTGCTCACCGGGGGTAGCTCCGTGGCCCTCCCTCGCCAGCAGACCCTTCGCGCTGCGGTCGACTGGAGCCACGACCTCCTCTCCGAGCCCGAGCGCATCCTGTTTCGCCGGCTGTCGGTCTTCGCCGGCGGCTTCCACCTGGAGGCCGCGGAGGAGGTGTGCACCGGCAGCGACCTGGCCGGCGAAGACATCCTGGATGTCCTGGCGCAGCTCGTGGGCAAGTCGCTGGTCATCGCCGACGCGGAGGAGGACGGCTCCGTTCGCTACCGCCTCCTCGAGATCCTGCGGCAGTACGGGCGAGAGAAGGTCGAGGCGGCCGTGGAGGATGTGGATGCCGGCGACCACCATCTCCGGTACTTCCTCGGGCTGGCGGAACGAGCGTACGGGGAACGGATCGACCGCGGGCCCTTCTGGCTGGCCGTGCTGGAGCACGAGCATGACAACCTTCGCGCCGCACTCGACTGGGCTCACGGCCGGCATCCATCGGATGAGCTGGCGCTGGCCGGCGCCCTCGGCTGGTTCTGGTTCCAGCACACCACGCATCTGACGGAGGGGCGGGAGCGCCTGGCCCGAGCCCTGCTCGCCCGCCAGGGACCCGGGCCCACGGTCGCACGAGCCCTGGTCGGTGCGAGCCTCCTGGCCACGTGGCAGGGCGACACCAAGGCGTCTCACGCCCTGGCCGAGGAGGGACTGGCGATGTCGAGAGAGATCGGCGACCCGCTCGAGTTGAGCGTGGCGCTGGAGGCCGCCGGCTGGCCGTACTTCTTCGAGGGCGACGCCGAGGGGGCGCTCAAGCCGTTCGAGGAAGCCCTCGCGCTTCAGGCCGAGATCGGCAACCCCCGCTCGTTGAACCGGGTGAAGTCGAACATCTGTCAGATCCTGGTGAGCGTCCCGGATCCGGAGCGCGCCGAGCCGCTCGCGACGGAGGTCCTCGAGGAAGCCACCAAGCTCGGCGAGCTGCGCGACATCCACTACGCACACCACTACCTGGGCGACTGCGCCATGTCCCGCCGGCAGTTCGGCCTCGCCGAGCGGCGATACAGCCAGAGCCTCCGGGCGGCGCTGAACTACGGCAATTTCGCGGAAGCCGGGGTCGAGTTGCAGGGCGTGGCCATGGCCGTGGCAGGGCGGGGCCGGTGGGAGGAGGCGCTCCGGCTGAACGCGGCAGCAGAGGCGAAGATGGCCGAGGTCGGGATAGACGTGACGGGCATCGGGTTCTGGATGGATTTCTTCCACGAGCACATCGATCGAGCGCGTGGTGAGCTCGTCCCCGAAGTACGTTCGTCGGCGGAAGAGGAAGGCCGGCGAACTGGCTTCGACGCGACGGTCTTGCTTGTCGCAGGGTCTGAGTAGCAGTTGGATTTCGTGGGTCGGAATCTTCCGGTTAGTTCATGGTCAGGGCCATGACGGCCTTCTGGGCGTGAAGGCGATTCTCGGCCTGGTCGTACACCGCCGACTGCGGCCCGACCCTCACCTCGTCGGCCACCTCGACGTTCCGGTCGGCCGGCAGCGGGTGCAGGTAGATCGCGCCGTCGTTCGCCATTCCCATCCGGCGCCCGTCGGTGATCCAGTCCTTGTACTGGTCGATGATCTTGGCGCCCTCGGCCTCGTCGGTGGTGGTGAGCAGCGCACCCCAACTCTTCGCGTAAACGACGTCTGCCCCTCTCATACCGGCCTCGAAGTCGTCCATCAGCTCGAAGCTCCCTCGTGACGCGCGGGCGTTGTCGCGGGCCTGGTCGACGATCTCTGGGATCAGGTCGAACTCGGGCGGATGGACCAGCCGAACGTTCATCCCGAACTGCGTGGCCAGCAGGATCAGGCTCTGGGGCACGCTGATGGGCTTCTGGTACGAGGCCGCGTAGGCCCAGCTCACATCCAGGGTCTTCCCGCGCGGATCGCCGAGCTTCTCGATCATCGTCATGAGGTCGGCCAGCGCCTGGTGCGGGTGGTACAGGTCGCACTGCATGTTCAGCACCGGCACGCGTGAGGCCGCGGCGACATCGCGGATGTACTGATTTCCCATCTGCCAGTCGACGTGCCGGATGGCGATCCCATCGTTGTAGCGGCCGAGGATCTCCCCGATCTCCTTCGGCGTGTCGCCATGGGCGATCTGGGTGGTCCGGCTCTCGATGAACTGGGCGTGGCCACCGAGCTGGGCCATGCCCGCCTCGAACGACGCTCGCGTCCGGGTGGATGAGAAGAAGAACAGCATGGCCAGGACCCTGTCGCGCAGGATGGGGTGGCCGATCCCCAGCGCGCGCTGGCGCTTCAGGTCGAAGGCCACGTCGAGGAGCGTCTCGATCTCCTCGCGGGTCCACTCCTGCGTGTCGATCATGTCCCGGCCACGAAGATGCGTCTGCATGTCCTCTAGCCCTTTCCTCCGGTTCCTCCCAGGATCTGCTGTCCCGCTCCCAACCCCATGTAGTCCGGGACCGGCTTCTGGCCGGGCACGTCTGGTACCGGCGGCCATCCAGCGGAGGTCGCTGGCTCGCACACGCCAACCAGGTCGTCGGGCTTGACGGGCGCGCGGTTCAGCTCCCGGCCCGTGGCGTTGCGCAGCGCCGCCACGATGGCTGCCGTGGCCACGATGGTCGACGGCTCGCCCACGCCCTTGGCCCCGAACGGAACGTCCGGCTCCGGTTCCTCGATCAGCTCGGACACCACCGGTGGCATGTCCAGGATCGTCGGCAGCAGGTAGTCGGTGAACGAGGCGTTGCGGATCGCTCCGTCCTTGACTTGCAGCTCCTCCATCAGCGCGAAGCCCAGCCCCTGGGCCGTCCCACCCTCGATCTGGCCCCGGACGCTCTGCGGGTTCAGCGCCCGGCCGACGTCCTGGGCCGCGGCGATCTGCACCACCCGAACCAGGCCCAGGTCGCGGTCGACCTCGACCACGGCGCGTTCGGCGGCGAAGGCGAACATCACGTGGATGTCGCCCTGGCCCTTCTCGTCGAACTCACCGGTCGGCCTGTGGTGGTGGACGGCGGTGGCGGTGATCGGCTCGGCGAGGAGATCGGCCATCGCGTCGAGGTCCCGGACGGGGCCGCCGGCGCGGCGTTCCAACTCCGACAGGACGTCCCGGCACGCCATCTCCACGGCGCCGCCGGTCATGAACGTCTGGCGCGAGGCCGAGCTGGAGCCCGCCGACCCCACGCCCGTGTCGCTGGGATGCAGCACCACGCGGTCGACGCCGAGCACGGTCCGGGCGATCTGGGTGACCACCGTGTGCACGCCCTGGCCGCACTCGGCGGCCGCGGTGTGGATCTCGGCGACCGGGCCGTCCGGACCCATGGACAGTGTGACCCGCGCCTCGGCCGAGTCGTCGAAGCCCTCGCTGTACGCCACGTTCTTGTAGCCGACGGCGAATCCGACTCCCCGGACTATCCCCTCGCCCCGGCCGACGTTGCCGGCCACGCTCCCCGGCAGGGTGATCGGGTTGCGACGGCCCCGTTCGTCCAGAGGATCCTCGGGAGGCACGGGGATGGCCACGCACCGCTCGATCACCTCGCGCACCGGTGCGGACCCGCGAAGCACCTGCCCGGTGGGGAGCACGTCGCCGGGCTTCAACGCGTTCCGCAGCCGGATCTCTACCGGATCGATGCCCAGGGCGGCGGCGAGCTTGTCCATCTGGCCTTCGTGGGCGAAGGCCACCTGGGGCGCGCCGAAGCCTCGCATCGCCCCGCACGGCGGGTTGTTCGAGTACACGCACGTGCCCTCGATCAAGGCGTTCGGCACCGCGTACGGCCCGCAGGCGAACGTCGAGGCGTTGCCGATCACCGCGGTCGATGATGAGGCGTAGGCCCCGCCGTCGACGAGGATCCGGGCGGAAACGTTCACCAGCCGGCCGTCGCGGGTGGCGCCCGTGCGCATCCAGATCCGCGACGGATGCCGGTGGACGTGGCCGAAGAAGGACTCCTCGCGGCCGTAGGAGATCTTCACCGGCCGGCCGGTGTACCGCGCGAGCATGCAGGCGTGGATCTGCATGTGCACGTCCTCGCGCGCGCCGAACGCGCCACCCAGTCCGGCCAGAGTGATCCGGACCTTGTCCTCGGGCAGGCCAAGGCACGGCGCGATCTGCTGGCGGTCCACGTGCAGCCACTGGGTGGAGACGAACAGGTCCACGCCGCCGTCCTCCGCCGGGATGGCGAGGCCGGCCTCGGGGCCAAGGGGGGCCTGGTCCTGCATGCCGGTCTCGTAATAGCCCTCCACCCAGACCTCGGCGTCGGCTTCGGGGTCGCCGTGCTCGATGTGCACGTGACGAAGGACGTTGCCGAACTCGTGCACCATCGGCGCGTCGGGCTGTAGCGCCTGCTCCATGTCGGTGACGGCGGGGAGCACCTCGTAGTCCACGTGGATGCGATGGGCGGCGCGCCGGGCCAGCTCGGGCGTCTCGGCCGCCACGATCGCCACCGGCTCGCCGTGGTAGCGCACCCGGTCCCAGGCCAGGACGGGCTGGTCGGAGAACTCCAGGCCGTACGTCTTCTTGCCCGGCACGTCGTCGGCCAGGAGCACCGCGTGCACGCCGGGGCTGGCCACCGCCTCGGCGATGCCGATGGACCGGATCTTCGCGTGGGGATGGGGTGAGCGCACCGTCGCCCCCCAGAGCATCTCCTCGTGCCAGAGGTCGCTCCCGTAGGCGAACGTGCCCTTCACCTTGGGGACACCGTCGACTCGGCGAACGCTCTCGCCGACACCCTGCCGGGGTCGGGTGCGGGTCGCCCCGCCGATCCCCGCGCTCATCGGCCGGCCCTCTCCAGGATCGCTCGCGCCACTCGCCGGCCCTCCGCCGCGATGCTCTCCTCGTCCGCCGTCACCAGCCGCGAATGGCGAACGACCGCGCGGCCCTCGACGAAGAGGTCGCGCACCCCGTGGGGGGCGCACATCGCCAGCGCGGCCACCAGGTCCGCCTGCGCGCCGGCGAAGGCGAGCGCGTCGACGTCGAACAGCGCGACGTCCGCGCGCTTGCCGGCCTCGAGCGAACCGATGTCATCCCGCCCCAGGCACGCGGCCCCTCCGCGCGTGGCGATGCGCAACACCTCCCGGGCGGTCATCGCTCCGAGGTCGCCGCCCGCCCGCTGCACCAGCAGGCCCTGGCGCACCTCGGCCAGGAGGTTCCCGGCGTCGTTCGAGGCGGAGCCGTCCACGCCCAGCCCCACGGTCGTACCCCCCTGCACCAGCTTCGCCGCAGGGGCGATCCCCGAGCCCAGCCGAAGGTTCGAGGACGGGCACCATGCCACGCCGGTCCGGGTGTCCGAGATCCGACGCATGTCGTCGGGGGAGAGGTGGACGCAATGGGCCAGCCACACATCCGGGCCGAGGAACCCCAGGTCGTCCAGCAGTTCGATCGGCCGGCGCCCGGTCTGCTGCAGGCAGAAGCGCTCCTCGTCCAGGGTCTCAGCGATGTGGGTGTGGAGGCGAACCTCGCTGCGACGTGCCAGCTCCACCGATTCCTTGATCAATCGCTCGGTGGCCGAGAAGGGGGAGCACGGCGCGACCCCGATCCGGAGCATCGACCCGGGCGACGGGTCGTGGTGGCGGGCGATGGCCTCCTCGGTCTCGGCCAGGATGGTGTCGGTGTCCTGCACCACCGAGTCTGGGGGTAGCCCGCCGGCCGATTCGCCCAGATCCATCGAACCCCGGCACGGGTGGAACCGCAGGCCCAGCCTCGCGGCGGCGTCGATCTCCGCCTCCAGAAGGCCGGCCACCTCCACCGGGAAGACGTAGTGGTGGTCGGCGGCGGTGGTGCATCCCGACAGCGCCAGCTCCGCCAGGCCCACCGACGCCGCGGC
>JBKPBM010000128.1:0-8747 GCA_046744325.1 Actinomycetota bacterium
CTCCCGCCACCGGCACGGTCACCCGTGCCCACGCGCGGCCGGTCCGATTCCCGGCCGCTCGCCCGGTCCACAGCAGGCCCAACCCGGCCAGGATGGGCAGGGCCAGGGTGAACGCCAGGATCCGGTGCGTGGGCACCGGCCGGTGAAGGACCCGCTGGTCCAGGAAGGCGAACAGGGCCACCTCGCACCATGCGAGGAGGAAGACCAGGGCGACGCCGGACCGACGCCGGTCGTCCATGGTTCCCGTCCGGCGGGTGGAGCGGTCGGCCAGCCAGACGGCCCCGACCGTTGCGGCGATCAGGGTGGCCGGCAGCCAGTACCTCGGCAGGTCCCGGCGGAGCTTCGCCGCGAATTGCGGGGACGAGAGCAACGGGTGCGGAACGCCCGCCCCCACCACCACGACCAGGACGGCCAGGGCGAGCGCGGCCGACGCACCGATCAGAACCCCCAGCCGGATCGCGGGCCCCGCGCGCTCCCATCCCCGACCCCCCGGCGGGTACACCACGGAGACCAGGGCCGTGAGCCCGATGGCCGCCAGCCCCACGAGGAAGAAGTTCCAGTGGATCACACCAGCCGCGCCCACCAGGAACGCCGCGGGCAGCACGGCTCGACGATCGTCAACCGCTCGGGCGACGGGAAGGGCAGCGGCCATGAAGACGGCCGTGGCGATGGCGGAGTCCTGGTACCCCTCCAGGTTGATCAGGTGCACGACGAACGCGGAGGTGCCCGCGCCCACGGCGATCGCTGCGCCCTCCCACCGCGGCCGTCGAAGGGCTCCGCGAACGAACACGCCCGCGGCCAGCCCGATGGCGGCCGCGGCCACCCCCGGCATCACCATCACCAGCCGGAGGGCGTCGACCCGCAGCAGCGCGCTCAGGATGGCCGCGATCACCACGAAGCCGGGACGGCCCGGGTTGACCGGTCCCGGCGGCTGGATGCGCGAGGGCAGGGCCCGCACGCCCTGCGCGGCGACCAGGTGGGTTCGCCAGGCATAGCCGGGGCTGTCCCACCCGAGCGGCACGGGGAATCGGTGCGCCCAGTAGGTCGAGAGGTAGAAGGCGACCAGGGCCGCCCCGATCAGTCCGACGCCGATCAGCCCGACCGTCACCTCGGCGCGGCGCCCCGGCCGGCCTCCCTCGGTAGCCGCGCTCGAGGTCAGGGCTGGACCGTGGTGGTCTGGGTGAACGAGTTGTTGGCCGGGTTCGCATCCCCGGTCGTGGCGGTCACGCTGGCCGTGTCCGTGAGGGTGCCCGGCGTCAAGGCTTTCCCCACGATCGTCACCGTCGTCAGCTGGCCCTTCCCGATCGATCCCAGGTCACACGTGACCAGACCCGCCGACACGCTGCACGTGCCCTGCGACGGCGTCACCGCGACGAGCTTGAAACCGACGGGGAGGGGGTCGGTCAGGACGACGCCGTCGGCCCCGAACGGCCCCTGGTCCTGCACCACGATGCTGTAGGTGAGCGGTTGCTGCACCTTCACCGGGTCCGGCGAGTCGAAGTTCGTCACCGACATGTCCGCGGACGGCGTGATGCGGGTGACCTCCTTCTGGTGGTTGTTGTTGAAGTTCGGGTCGAAACTGCTGGAGTACGCGGTGGCCTGGTCGTTCATGGTGACGTCGGCCGGCGCCCGGATCGTGACGTCGACGGTCGCCTTGTGGTCGGGCCTGATGGAGGAGAAGGAGCAGTACGCGTAGCGCGAGTACGATTCGCAGGTCGCGCCGGGGGGACCCACGACCGACAGGACCTTCACCTGCTCGGAGAAGAAGTGTTCGACGAAGGCATCGAACGCGTAGTCGGGACCATGGTTGTACACCTCGGCGCGGTACGTGAGGTTGCCACCGGCGAGCACGGGATCGGGATGGTCGCTCAGCACCACCTGCAGATCGGAGGTCTCACAGCCGTAGCTGCTGTATCCGGAGCCGGAGCCGCCGGATCCCGAGCCGCCGGAGCCGCTCCCCGACCCGTAGCGGGCGAGATGCGCCCGGCGCCCCGAATAGCCCGAGTAACCGGAATAGCCGCCGCCACAGCCACCTTTCGGAGCTCCCAGGGCGAGGATGGTCACCACGTTGACCGCGACCAGCGTCAGGACGGCGATCAGGATGCCACGACGAGCACGCATGACCCACCCCCTGGTTGGCGAGTCGAGCATGCGCCGGGGTTCGATGTCCGTCAAGGGGTACGATCTCGCCCCGTGACCATGGAGGAGGGCAGCCGATGAGGACCGTACTGACGGGCGGGCGAGTCTTCGACGGGACGGGCGCGCCGGTCGCCGAGGCCGACGTCGCGTTCGAGGACGGACGGGTCGTCGAGGTGGGGCCGGGGCTCGACGGCGACGAAGGGGTCGACGTCTCGGGCAAGACCCTGATCCCCGGGCTGTTCGACTGCCACATCCACGTGGCCTCGCGGTACGAGGACCTCGACGAGGTGGCCGTGACGCACCGGCCCTTCACCTACGGCTTCTTCTCCATCCCCAAGACCCTGCGAACGCTCCTGGAGCTGGGCATCACCACGGTTCGTGACGCGGCCGGTGCGGATCTGGGATTGAAGATGGCCGTCGACGACGGGATCCTGCAGGGTCCCCGGATGCAGATCTCGGTGAACATGATCAGCATCACTGGAGGACACGGCGACGCCTGGCTCCCGAGCGGCGCGGTCGGGCCGTGGGGCGTCACGTGGCCGGGCATGCCCTCGGGCGTGTGCGATTCGACGGAGGGCGTGCAGGCGAAGGTCCGGGAGATGATCCGGGCCGGGGCCGACGTCATCAAGATCGCCTCGAGCGGCGGCTACCTCTCGCCGTTCGACGACCCGAAGCTCCCCCACTTCACCCAGGCCGAGGTCGACGCGATCGTGCAGACCGCGGCCGACCTGGGGCGGCCGGTGATGTCGCACGCGCACGGCGCCGAGGGGATCAAGCGCGCGGTTCGGGCCGGGGTGCGGTCGATCGATCACGGGACGTTCCTTGACGACGAGGGCGTCGAGCTGATGGTCGAGCACGGGACGTGGCTGGTCCCGACCCTCACCGCCGGGGAGACCACCGACGAGCTGGCCAACGACCCGAGGATCCCCGCGCCCGTCCGGGAGAAGCTGCGGCAGCTCGGGCGGCCGGAGCTGGAAGCCTTCGGGCGGGCGGCGGCGGCCGGCGTGAAGGTGGCCCTGGGGACGGACTGCCCGGTCTCCCCCCACGGGACGAACCTCCAGGAGCTGGTGCTGATGGCCCAGCATGGGTACACGCCCGAGCAGGCCCTGGTGGCAGGCACCTCCAGCGCGGCCGAGCTGATGGGCCTGGATGACCAGCTGGGCACCCTGGCCCCGGGCAAGCGCGCCGACGTGGTGGTGGTCGACGGGGATGCACTGGACTTCGAAAAACTGGCCGAGCGGATCGAGACCGTGTACAAGGACGGGGTCCGGGTCGTCGGCTGACGAACGGCCCGACCCGGGAGGGAGGTGACCGTGGAGACCTGGGACGCCATCCGGTCGCGGCGAAACGTCCGCGCATACGCGGACCGGCCGATCGATGCCGACGACCTGGACCGCATCATGGAGGCCGCCCGCCGTTCGCCGTCGTCGTCGAACCAGCAGCGATGGGACTTCGTCGTGGTCACCGACCGCGACCGGCTGAGGGAGCTGGCCGAGGTCTGGCAGTACGGCCGCCACGTGGCCAACTCCGCCGCCACGGTCGCGCTGATCGCGCCAGACTCCGATGACGCCGGGACCCGCGAGTCGATCCAGTACGACCTGGGCCAGGCGACGATGAGCATCATGCTCGCGGGGGCCGATCTGGGCATCGGGAGCTGCCATTCAGCGGTCGCCGACCAGGAGCTGGCGCGGCGCCTCCTGGGTCACCCCGAGGAGCGGCACTGCGCACTGCTCATCTCGCTCGGCTACCCCGCCGACCGTCCGCTCGCCCCGATCCAGAAGCCGAACCGGCGGCCCTTCGACGAGGTGGTCCACCGGGACCACTGGTAACGCCGGGGCCGCCTGCTGAGCAAATAGGGACGTTCGGACCCTCCTTGTAGGGTCTTTGGACCGCTCGTGCCCCGAGGGGTACCGAACGAGACTCGCGTCCATGAAGCGTCGCGGCGACTGGCGCGGAGTTGCCGTCAGCTGGCTCACCCTGCCGATGGCAGTGGTGGCCGCCCTGCTGATCGGGGCGATCATGCTGTGGGCGCTTGGCGCCAACCCGCTGACCGGCTACCGGGCGCTGCTGCAGGGGGCGTTCGGGAGCGCGGACGCCCTGGCCGCGACCGCGCTCAAGGCCGTGCCACTCATCCTGGTCGGGGTCGGCATCTGCATCGCCTTCCGGGCCAACGTGTTGAACATCGGGGGCGAGGGCCAGATGGTCGTGGGCGGGCTGGTGGCAACCGTGACCGCCCTCGCGGTTCCCCGGGTGCCCAGGGCCGTGCTGGTCCCGCTCGTCCTGCTGGCCGGGGCTGCCGGGGGCGCCCTGTGGGGGGCCATCCCGGGGGCGCTGAAGGCCTACTTCAACGTCAACGAGATCCTCAGCACGATCATGCTGAACATCGTCGCCGTCCAGCTGATGAACTACCTGCTGTCCGGCCCGCTGCTCGATCAGTCCCAGACCTCGACGTTCGCCAGGATCCCCCAGACCCAGCGGCTCTCGCCAAGGGCCGACCTGCCGCTGTTGCTCCACAACCCCCGGGTGCACGCCGGAGTGCTGGTGGCCGTGGTCGCGGCGGTGGCGGCCTACGTCCTGCTGTGGCGAACCACGCTGGGCTTCCGGCTCCGGGCGGTGGGACTGTCGCGCGAGGCCGCCCGGTACAGCGGGATGTCGGTGAAGCGCACCATCACCCTGGCCCTGACCCTGTCGGGGGCCATGGCCGGCCTGGCCGGGGCGGTCCTCGTGTTCGGAAGCCTGTCGCACCGGATGGTCACCGACGGCACGGCCACAGGGTTCACCGGGGCGGCCGGGTTCAACGGGATCGTGGCCGCGCTGTTCGGCGGCCTGCATCCGCTGTGGACGATCCTGGCCTGCTTCATCTTCGGGGGGCTCCTGGTCGGGGGCACCTCGATGCAGATCGCCGTGCAGGTGCCGTCATCGCTGATCGTGGCCCTGAACGGCCTGGTCGTGGTGTTCGTGGTCTCGATCGAGTTCTACCGCCGGGGCCTGCGCCTGCGCCTGGCGACGGCCCGTGCGCCGGACGCCGGACCCGGGCCCGCGACCGCGCACGGAGGCATGGGGCCGGCGCCGCCCGAACCGGCCGTGGAGAGGGTGGAGGGATGAGGCAGTTCCTCACCTACGCGGTGCTCACGGCCACGGCGGCATCGGGGGTCCGGCTGGCGGTTCCGTTCCTGCTGGCCTCCCTGGGCGAGACCATGGGGCAGCGCAGCGGTGTCCTGAACCTCGGGGTCGAAGGCGTGATGCTCCTGGGTGCCTTCGGGGCCTACCTCACCGCCCTGCACACCGGCAGCCTGTGGCTGGGGGCGGCCACCGGGATCGGGATCGGCCTGGCCCTGGGCGTTGCGACCGCGGTGGTCAACGTCAGCCTCAAGGCTCAACAGGGCATCAGCGGCATCGGCATCTACCTGTTCGGCCTGGGCCTGTCCGACCTGCTGTTCCAGAAGCTGGTGGGAACGCCGCGGCCGGTCAACTCGCTCCCCGCGGTCAAGATCCCGCTCCTGCACCAGATCCCGGTGCTGGGCAAGGTGCTGTTCGAGCACAGCCTGCTGGTCTACGTGGCCCTCCTGCTGGTTCCCATCCTGGCCTTCGTGCTGAACCGAACCACGTACGGGACCAACGTCAAGGCCGTGGGCGAGGCACCGGACGCGGCGGACAGCCTCGGGGTCAGCGTGACCGGGATCCGGTACTCGACGGTGATCCTCGGCTGCGCCCTGGCCGGCCTGGCGGGGGCGACCCTGGCGCTGGAGCTGGGGATCTTCCAGTCGAACCTGACCCAGGGCCAGGGGTTCATCGCCGTCGCCCTTGTGTACTTCGGCGCCTGGCGGCCGAGCGGGGTCCTGTGGGGCTCGCTCCTCTACGGGATCGTGGCCGCGGTCGTCCTCACGTGGAAGACGCTCGGGATCATCCCGCCGAGCGCATCGGACCTCGCATCGATGGCCCCGGCGGTGATCACGGTGATCGCACTGGTGGTGGTGGCCCGTCGGTTCCGCCAGCCCACTGCGCTGGCGAAGCCCTTCGTGAGAGGAGGGTAGGCACAAGAGGAAGGTACGTCCGAGCGATCGGACCGGACTACAGGGGGGTAGGAAGATGGCAAGCAAGCGAATCTGGACCGCGCGGCTGGTGGGATTGGCCGCGATCGTCACCATCGTCGCTGCCGCGTGCAGCAGCAAGACCAACACCAACACTGGGGGGACCAACACCGGAGGAACCAACTCCTCCACGCCGTTCAAGGTCGCCCTGGTGGCCCCGAGCGCGCCGAACGACCTGGCGTTCACCCAGTCCATGGTCGACGCGCTCAACCGCCTGAAGGCGAAGTACAACCTGAACATCGCGATCTCGGACAACCTGTTCGTGGTCGAGGACGCGGCGAACACGATCCGCGACTACGCCTCCAAGGGCTACGACCTGGTCATCGCCCACGGGTCGCAGTACGGGTCCTCGGTCCAGGAGATCGCCAAGGCGTTCCCCAAGGTGTCGTTCGCCTGGGGAACAGCCGGTGACACGTTCGGCCTGCCGAACGTGTACGCGTACCAGGCCGCCTCGGACCAGGGCGGCTACGTCGAGGGCGTGATGGCCGCGGCGCTGTCCAAGAGCCACAGCCTGGGCGTGGTCGGGCCGATCGAGGTCGGGGACGCCAAGCTCTACATCGACGGGTTCAAGGCCGGAGCGATGGCCACGGATCCGATGACGCACGTGAACGTGAACTACACGGGGTCGTTCAGCGACGTGTCGCTGGCCTCGGAGGCGGCCAACAGCTTCGTCCAGGCCAACGCCGACGTCATGACCGGGACCGCCCAGATGGTGGTGGGCGCGATCGGGGTGGCCAAGGAGAAGAACATCCCGTGGTTCGGGACCCAGTCGAACCAGTCCACGCTGGCCCCGAGCGTCGTGGTGGCATCGCAGGTCTACCACTGGGAGGTGGTCCTCAGCCAGATCATCGACGGCATCAAGAAGGGGGTCCTGGGCGGCCAGACGTACACCATCGACCTGAAGAACGGCGGTGAGGTGATCGAGTTCAACAACGCGTTCAGCCTCCCGGCCGACATCCAGGCGAAGGCACAGGCCGCCATCGACGGCATCAAGAACGGGTCGATCACGACGGGCGCTGCGGGGTAGGCGCCGTCGGGCGAGGAGAGGGGATGGAGGTGACCGACCGGGGAGGCGCGGGGGACCGATCCCGCGGCCCGATGCTGCAGATGCGCGGGATCACCAAGCGCTTCCCCGGTGTGGTCGCCAACGATCGAGTCGACTTCGACCTGCGGGCGGGCGAGGTTCACACGCTGCTCGGGGAGAACGGGGCGGGCAAGAGCACCCTGATGCGGGTCCTCTTCGGCATGTACCGGCCGGACGAGGGCGAGATCGTGCTGAACGGCGAGCGGGTCGACGTCGCCTCGCCGGCGGTAGCCATCGGCCACGGGATCGGCATGATCCACCAACACTTCATGCTGGTGCCCACGCTGACGGTGGCCGAGAACGTGGCCCTGGGGCTGCGCTCCCCTCGCCGGCCGCTGACCGACGTCGAGCATGCGTCGCGACGGATCGAGGAGCTGGCCGGGACCTATCGACTGAAGGTCGACCCTCGCGCATACGTGTGGCAGCTGTCCGTCGGCGAGCGCCAGCGCGTCGAGATCATCAAGGCGCTCTATCGGGACGCGTCGCTGCTGATCCTGGACGAGCCCACGGCCGTGCTCACGCCCCAGGAGGTGGAAGACCTGTTCGCCACGCTGCGCCGGATGGTGGCCGACGGGCGGGGGCTGGTGTTCATCTCGCACAAGATCCGCGAGGTCCTGGCGCTGTCAGACCGGATCACGGTGCTCAGGAACGGCCGGACCGTGGGAACGGTGCGGCCGGGCGAGGTCACCCGCCAGGACCTGGCTCACATGATGGTGGGGCGGGACGTGGGGATGGTGGAGAGCCAGACCGCCCCATCGGTCGGTGAGGCCCGCCTGGCCGTTCGGGACCTGGAGGTGGTGGGCGATCGCGGGACCCAGGTGGTCCGAGGCCTCAGCCTGGACGTGCGCTCCGGCGAGGTCGTCGGCATCGCCGGGGTGTCCGGGAACGGCCAGCGCGAGCTGGCCGAGTGCATCGCGGGGCTCCGTCCCCCTTCGGGAGGGTCCATCCGTCTGGACGGAGGCGAGATCGCGGGGGCCACCCCCGCCTCGGTCCGGGAGGCAGGGCTGGGGTACGTGCCCGAGGAACGGATGCGGGATGGGGTGATCGGCGACTTCAGCGTGGGCGACAACCTCATGCTGATCGACACGGGCCGCGCCGAGTACTCACGGTGGGGGTTCCTCCGCACCGGGAGCATCCGCCGCCACTGCCAGGACCTGGTCTCGGCGTTCAACGTCAAGACGCCGGGCCTGGACGCCCCGGCCCACAACCTCTCCGGTGGGAACATCCAGAAGCTCATCCTGGCCCGCGAGCTCTCCGGCGAGCCTCGGGTGCTGCTGGTGGCCCAGCCGACCCGGGGCGTGGACATCGGGGCCGCCGAGTACATCCACCGCCGGCTCCTGCAACAGCGCGACCGGGCGACGGCGATCCTGATCGTCTCGGAGGACCTCGACGAGGTGCTCGCGCTGTCGGACCGGATCCTGGTGATGTACGAG
>JBKPBM010000068.1:0-4500 GCA_046744325.1 Actinomycetota bacterium
TATCAATGTCTCGTGGGCTCGGAGATGTGTATAAGAGACAGCAATGAGGCCGATGGTGAGCCGTCGCGCTGGATGCTCCTGGTCCTGGAGGACACGGGCGAGCTGCTCACGGCGGACGCGAAGGAGCATGTGGGCCAGGGGCTGTCCCGGCTGCTGAACGTCGTGGACGGGTTGATCGGCCAGGGCCTTCGGCTCCTGGTGCTCATCACCACGAACGAGACGATCGGGCGCATGCACGAGGCCGTCATCCGCCCGGGGCGTTGCGCGGCCAACATCGAGTTCAAGCCTCTGGATACCCGGGACGCCGACGCCTGGATGCAGGAGCGCGGTGCCGAGACCGTTCGGGCCTCCGCGACCCTGGCGGAGCTCTACGCCGAGGTCGAGGGGCGCCTTCGACCGGCCCCCAAGGTCGCCGTCGGGTTCGGAGGCGGCGAGTGAGGAAGCCTTGGCGCCTCAAGCTGGCCGACGGCCGAGCGAGCGACGCCGAGGTCGTGCATCGCGCCTACGTCCTCAGGGACGGGGCCATGGCGGCCGCCGGCGAGCTCGCGTACCGTTTCCATCGGCGGGTCCACGTCCAGAACACCGAGACTGGTGAACGGATCCGCGTCGATGTCGCGGGCCATGTCGAAGGGGACGTTCGGTGACTAAGCTCAACATCTCACCCGATCTGTCGCTGCCGATCGACATCGCTGGGGAGGCCATAGGGATCCTGGCCACCCGCGGCGCGGGCAAGAGCTACACCTCGGCGGTGCTGGTCGAGGAGCTTTGGGCCGCGAAGATCCAGTTGGCCGTCCTGGACCCCACCGGAGTGTACTGGGGCCTGCGCGCCTCGGCGGACGGCAAGACCGATGGCCTGCCCATCATCGTGCTGGGGGGTGCCCATGGCGACGCTCCGCTCGAACCCACCGCCGGGTCGCTCATCGCCGACGTGCTGGTGGACACCGGCCAGTCCCTGATCCTCGACTTCTCCGACTTTGGGACCAAGGGCGAGCAGACGCGCTTCGTCACGGCGTTCGCCGAGCGCCTGTATGCGCGCAAGGCCCGGGCCCGAAGCACCCTGCACGTGATCGTCGACGAGGCCAACGAGTTCGCTCCGCAGAAGCCCATGCGCGACGAGGCACGGATGCTCGGGGCCATGGAGAGGGCGGTGGGCAAGGGCCGCTCCCGAGGCCTGGCGTTCACCCTCATCTCCCAGCGCTCCGCTGCCCTGAACAAGAACGTGCTCGACCTGATCGACAGCCTCGTGGTCATGCGGATCGGAAGCTCTCGCGACCGGACCGCCGTGCGCGGATGGTTCACGACCAAGGCTCTGGAGGATGAGGCCGGGCTGATGGACACCCTGCCGGGCCTCCCTACCGGCGAGGCATGGGTGTGGTCGCCGGTCCGGGACATCCTCGCCCGGGTCCATGTTCGGCGCATCGGGACGTTCGACTCCTACCGGACCCCGAAGCCAGGCGAACGGCAGGCCGAGCCGCGTGCCCTCGCTCCCATCGACGTGAAGATCCTCGGCGCACAGATCGAGGCCACGAAGGAGCGTGCCAAGGCCGACGACCCGAAGGAGCTGCGGCGAACAATCGCGAATCTTCAGCGTCGAATCGCCGAGATGGAGCGCGGGGGAGCCAAGCCGGTCGAAACCGTGGAGGTCGAGAAGGAGGTCCGGGTCGAGGTCCCGGTCTTCCGCGACGGTGAGGTCGATCGCCTCCTGAAGGCCGTTTCGCAGATGGGCGACGTCGGCGGGCAGCTCGTGGCGGTGGCGCAGGACATCGGGTCGGCCGCCGGCACGATCGGTGAGGCCCTGGGGGCCGCCCAGAAGGCTCCGGCCCCGCTCCGCCCTGTGGTTGCCCGCCCAACTCTGCAGCGACCGCCTGCGCCCACCAGGATCGCACGGCGGGCCATTCCAGCACCGGCTGCCCGCCGGGCTGAGCCGCTTGACGACGACATCTCCCTGAAGGCCGGCGCGCGCCGGATCCTGGCGACGTTCGCGCGCCACTATCCGATGCGCATGAGCCGCGCCCAGCTGGGCACCCTGGCCAAGTTCAAGATCACCGGGGGCACGTTCCAGACGTACTTCTCTCAGCTGCGCCGGCTGGGCTATCTCCAGGAACGCGAGGGTCTGATCGAGATCACCCCGGAAGGCCTCGACTACATCGGCCACGTGCCGGCCGAGCCCATGAGCACTGAGGAGATCCTGGAGCAGTGGCGTGGCGCGCTGAAGGCGGGAGCCCGGCGGATGCTGGACCTAATCGTAGAGAGATACCCGGACGGAATCACGCGGCAGGAGCTCGCCGACGCCTTGGACATGACGGCGACGGGCGGGACCTTCCAGACCTACCTCTCGACCCTTCGGCGCAACGGCCTGATCGAGATCGACGGCGACATGATCCGGGCGTCCGGCACGCTGTTCGTTGGGGCATCGGCGTGAGCAAGACCAAGATCGAGTGGAGCGATGAGACCTGGAATCCGGTCACTGGATGCACGGAGGTCTCGGAGGGTTGTGACCACTGCTACGCCAAGACCTTTGCTGAGCGGTTCCGTGGGGTGCCTGGCCACAGCTATGAGCAGGGTTTCGATCTGAAGCTGTGGCCCGATCGGCTCGAGCTGCCTCTTCGCTGGAAAAGACCCCGGCTCGTCTTCGTCAACAGCATGTCCGACCTGTTCCATGACGAGGTGCCCGACGACTTCCTCTACAGCGTCCTCCAGGTCATGGAGCGGACGCCGCAGCACACCTACCAGGTCCTGACGAAGCGCCCAGGACGGATGGCCTCGTTCCTCGGGCGGCACGATCGGCTGGTTCGCCAGATCACCACGCCCGAGGAACGCCGGTGGCCGCTTCCCAACGTCTGGCTGGGCACGTCGGTGGAGACCCAGAAGTGGGCCGATGTGCGGATCCCGAAGCTCCTGGAAACGCCGGCGGCCGTGCGGTTCCTGTCCTGCGAGCCATTGCTGGGCCCCATCGACTTCGACCAGGCCCTCGATTACGGACTGCGTCACCCGCCCCATCCTTGCTCGATGCCTTGCTCAGAGCACCTGGGCATGGAGTGCCTGTGGAAGCCAGTTGACTGGGTGATCGTCGGTGGTGAGAGCGGACCCGGCGCGCGACCGATGCATCCCGACTGGGTTCGCTCGCTCCGCGACCAGTGTGTGGCCGCTGGCGTCCCGTTCTTCTTCAAGCAATGGGGCCAATGGCGTCCGATCCACGACGGCGAGATCCCTCCAAAGGGATCGGTCATCCACAGCTTCGTCGACGGCTATCAGATGGTCCGCTCGAACAAGCACGAGAACGGGCGGGTGCTCGACGGGCGCACATGGGAGCAGATGCCGGTGCCGGCCTTCCCCGCATGAGACAACTAACGCGTGGAAGCCGAAGCTCGCTACTGCCAGGCCGAGGGGTGCGAGACGATCCTCTCTCGTTACAACGAGGACCCCGTCTGCTGGCGACATCGGCCGATCGTCGAGGTTCCGGGTGGCCCCAAGAATCTGAGTGGGACCCAGGGCGTGGCGGCCCGCGAAGAGCAGCGGCAGGCGATAGCGGCGGCACGAGGTGAAGCCGCTCCCGGACCGGGGGACATGCCACGTTTCGTGACGTTCCGGCGGCCTCGCCGAGAGCCGCACTGCAGCTGTTGTGGGCTGGCCGGCCACACAATCCGTACTTGCCCGATTTGGAAGGCGGATAGCGAGGAGCGAGAGGTGACTACCTCAGAAGGCGGAGACGTTGTCGGGGCCGGCGAGGCCCTAATCGTCTGCCTCGTCGTTGGGTGCGACTTCGAGAACGCGGATCGCCGAAAGGTGTCGGAGCATGTGGCGCGGAAGCACCCGAAGTGCATGGTCTGCGGTCATCGGTTCCTCGATAGGCCGACCATCGAAGCCCACCGCGAAGAGGCCGGCCATGGTCAGGATGCCGAGGAAGACGAGCTGCCACGCCGTTCCTCGGCGTCGCTGTCTGCCAGTGATCCCCTCTTGGACCTGCGAATTGAGTACGTGAACAAGCTGATAGAGCGGGCGCTCGAAGATGGCGAAATGCAGTCTGATCTACTCGACCGGATCGAGCGCCTTCTCGGCTGGGAGATGGCGGGCTAGGACATCTACCCCGGGGTCAGGTCCGGTTCTATTCTGCTTGCGGTCAGTCACCCACCGAGGGGGGATGGCGACGCCCGACTTCGAAGTGAGGATGTGGCGGGAGGCTCACGCAGCCGCGGAGAGCCGTATCCCCGAGCAGCTGCACTTGGATCTGAGCGAGGACCAGGCCATCCGGTTCGTGGCACCGATGCTGGCCGTCATGCTCCCGCGTGAGTACATCGCCCAGCGGCTCGTCCTGTCCGAGGGCATCGTGCACGTCCTGGGCAAGGGACAGGGCGGTGCTCCCCATGGCGCTGACTCGACCGTCGTCGAGCAGGTGGTGACAGGCATCCTGCGGGTCGCGGCCAACATGCAGTCCAGGAGCCTGGACGAGATGCACCGGTTCCTGATCAGTCGAAACGGCGGGTTCCTCCTGGTGTGGCG
>JBKPBM010000066.1:0-4680 GCA_046744325.1 Actinomycetota bacterium
ATCGCCGACGACGAGGCCGCCACCGAGCTCAAGCGCCATCTGGGCGTGGTCCGGGGCGTCGAGGTCCTCTCGGGCACCGAGGCGACCGAGACCCTGACCAGGGAATCCGACGCGGACATGGTGCTCAACGCGATGGTCGGCGCGGTCGGTCTGCCGCCCTCCCTGGCCGCGCTGCAGTCGGGCAAGATCCTGGCGCTGGCCAACAAGGAGTCCCTGGTGGTCGGAGGCGAGCTGATCATGGACCTGGTCAAGGGGGAACCCGACCGGCTGGTCCCGGTGGACTCCGAGCACTCGGCGCTGGCCCAGTGCCTGCGGGGAGAGCGCCGCGACGACCTCCGCCGGGTGATCGTCACCGCCTCGGGCGGGCCGTTCCGGGGCTGGACCCGGGCCGAGCTGGCCAAGGCGTCGGTGAAGGAGGCCCTGGCCCACCCGACGTGGCACATGGGGCCGAAGATCACCATCGATTCGGCCACGCTCATGAACAAGGGCCTGGAGGTGATCGAGGCCCACTACCTGTTCGGGCTGGACTACAACCTGATCGACGTGGTGGTGCACCCCGAGTCGGTCATCCACGGCATCGCCGAGTTCGCCGACGGCAGCATGATGGCCCAGATGGCCGCGGCCGACATGCGCCTGCCGATCCAGCTGGCACTGGCCTATCCAGACCGGCTCGGGACGGGGATCCGGCCCCTGGACCTCCCGAGGCTTTCGAAGCTCACGTTCGAGGACCTGGATCGCGAGGCGTTCCCCGCGGTCGACCTCGCGTACCGCGCCGGCAGGATGGGAGCGACGTATCCCGCCGTGCTGAACGCCGCCAACGAGGTCGCGGTCATGGCGTTCCTCGAGAACAAGATCCGCATGATCCAGATCCCCGAGATCGTGGCCGGCGTGATCGACGAACACGTCCCCGCCGGGGTGGTCTCGGAGGTCACGCTGGACCGGGCCGACCGGTGGGCCAGGCGCCGGGCCGCCGAGCTCGTGGAGTCCCGCTAGGGCTCGTGGCTCACCTCCTGCCCGCCTCCTCGCACGCGAAGCGGTCCTGATGTCGCAGTGGGTCGGCGTGGGGATCTTCGTCGTGGCCATCCTGGCCGTGGTCCTGATCCACGAGTCCGGGCATTTCTTCACGGCGAAGGCCTTCGGCATCAAGGTCGAGGAGTTCTTCGTGGGGTTCGGTCCCCGGCTGTGGTCGACCCGGCGCGGGGAGACCGAGTACGGGGTGAAGGCGCTGCCCCTTGGAGGCTACGTCCGCATCGCCGGCATGAACCCGTTCGAGGAGGTCCCGGCCGAAGAGCAGCCCCGGACCTTCGGGGCCAAGCCGATCTGGCAGCGGGCCATCGTCATCGCCACCGGGCCGGTCACGCACTTCGTCATGGCGGGGATCTTCCTGCTGGTGTTCTTCGTGGCCATCGGGGTGCCCACCCCGGCCAAGCCCCAGGTCGACGGGGTCCAACAGACGTTGGATGGGCAGGTCTCCCCGGCAGCGCAGGCCGGCCTCAGGCCCGGCGACGAGATCATCGCGCTGGACGGACGCCACCTCAGCACCGACGAGATCATCGCCTACACGCGGTCGCACGTCGGGCGGCCCATCCGGGTCACCGTCGATCGGGACGGCCGCCGATTGACGGTCACGGCCACGCCGATCCTGTCGACGCTGGACGGAAAACGCGTGGGCCGCATGGGGGTGTTGCTGGGTGAGGGAAGGCAGCGGTACAACCCGATCGTCGCGGCCGGGAAGGCCGTCACCCAGACCGCATCGACGACCAAGGCGGTCGTGCTCCAGCTCGGCGACGTGTTCGGGCCGTCGGGGCTCAAGCGGATCGGCCAGCTCCTCACCGGCACCGCCACTCGCCGGCCCAACGACGCCACCAGCATCGTCGGGGCCACCCGTCTTGCCGGGGAGGCCGCGCAGTCGGGCAACTGGGACTTCCTGTTCGGGATCCTGGTGGTGTTCAACATCTTCGTGGGGATCCTGAACCTGGTGCCCCTGCCGCCCCTGGACGGTGGCCACCTGGCCGTCCTCGCCTACGAGAAGATCCGCCGACGCAAGCCCGACGTTCGCAAGCTGGTCCCGCTGACCGCCGCGGTGGCCGGTTTCATCATCCTGCTGGCGGTGAGCCTGGCCTACATCGACATCACCAACCCGCTGCCGAATCCATTCCGCTAGCCCCAAAACGCCCTGGTCAGGTGCGGTGATGGCCGGCCTTGCCACATCTTCTCCATACCTGCGCGAACGAGCGGGCACGGGGGCGAAGCTACGATTGGCTGAATCGCGGGCGCCCGTGGGGCCCGTCTCGGCTCATCGAGAGGAGATCCATGTCCGGCCGCAACATCCTGGTGGTCGAGGACGAGGAGGCCATCGCCGAAGCGGTCCGCCTCCGGCTCGACAGCGAGGGCTACAAGGTCCGCGTGGCACACGATGGCCCGCAGGCCCTGCAGATGGTGGGGCAGGACCGGCCCGATCTGGTCGTCCTGGACCTGATGCTTCCCGGGATGGATGGCCTGGAGGTGTGCCAGGAGATCCAGAAGCACGACTGGATCCCGGTGCTGATGCTCACGGCCAGGACCGAGGAGGCGGACAAGGTGGCCGGGTTCGCGGTCGGCGCCGACGACTACCTGACCAAGCCGTTCAGCATGCGCGAGCTGACCGCCCGGGTCCGGGCGATCATCCGGCGCATGGAGCGCATCCACCAGACCACGGGCAGCGAGGTGGTCTCCCACTTCGACCTCACCGTGGACCCCGCTCGACGACGGGTGTTCCAGGCAGGCGAGGAGGTCGTGCTCACGCCGCTCGAGTTCGAGATCCTGCTGGCGCTGGCCCGGACTCCCGGCGTGGTCATGAGCCGCGACCAGCTGATGGACCGCGTGTGGGGGTACCGGGACTACGCGGGAGGGCGCGTTGTGGACTCGCATGTGGCCAGGATCCGCCGCAAGCTGGGTGACGAGGCCGCCGAGCCCCGGTACATCCGGACCGTCCACGGTGTGGGATACGCCTTCAGGGAAGACGGCGCCGGTGGGTGAGGACGCGCATCCGCACACGCTGATGCGCATGCGCCCGCTGGATCGTCTCTCCTCGCTCCGGACCAAGCTCGGGGCGGTGATCGTATTCGCCGTTGCCGTGACGATCCTGATCATGTACGTGGCGGTGGGGTTCGCCTTCCGCAAGTCCGAGCAGTACCGGCAGTTCCGCGAGCTGCTCATCCGAACGAAAGCCGTCGCGGCCCTCGGCTTCAATCGCCAGGGGGCTCCGTCCGCGGCCCTCGTCCGGGCTCTGCAGGAGACCAACGTTCCGCTCCTGCTGGTCAACGGCGATGGCGTCGCGTTGATCGGGGAGCTTCCCGTCCCCGCCGGGTCGGTGAGTCGAGTGCTCGCCGGAAACGTCCCCTTCGACTCGGGCAAGATCGGCGACGTCGAATACATCGGCGTGCCCATCGTCCGCGGTGGGGTGGTGGGAGGCATCTACCTCTCCCATAAGATCGAGTCCGGAGGCATCATCGCGGCCATCCGGGCCACCGCAAGCTTCGTCCGAACGGTCTGGTGGCAGCTGCTCATCGCGGGGGCCATCGCGGCCTTCATCGCCCTGGGTCTGGCCCGGGTGCTGGCCCGAGGCCTGACCCAGCCCCTTCGCGACATGGCCCAGGCCGCGAACCGCCTCTCGCGCGGCGACTACCGGCAGCCGGTCGAGGTCCGCTCCCGGGACGAGGTCGGCCAGCTCGCCGTGGCGTTCAATCGCATGGCGGGTGAGCTCGAGGGCGTGGAGCGGCTCCGGCGCGACCTGGTGGCCAACGTCTCCCACGAGCTCAAGACCCCCATCGCGGCCATCCGCGCCCGGCTGGAGAACCTGCTGGACGGGATCGAGCAGCCCAATCCCGCGCTGCTCGCCTCCATGGTCCAGCAGTCCGAGCGGCTGTCCCGGCTGGTCGACCAGCTCCTGGACCTGTCCAAGTTCGAGTCCGGCGACGTGCCGCTCAACCTCGAGCCCGTGCTCCTACCGGCGCTGGTCGACCGGGTGGGCGCGGAGGTCGGCGCGGCCCGGTCGGATCGATCCGTCGAGCTTCGCAACGAGATCCCGGCGGCCTTCCCGGCGGTCCTGGCCGACCGGGAGCGGCTGCACCAGGTCCTGTTCAACCTGCTCGACAACGCGTACCGGTTCTCGCCGGAGGGAAGCATCGTCTCGGTGTACGCGACCCGGAGCGGCGACGCAGGCGAGGTGGTGGTCGAGGACCGGGGGCCCGGGATCGCCCGGGAGCATCTGCCCCTGATCTTCGAGCGCTTCTATCGCGTGGATCCCTCGCGGTCGAGGGAGGACGGGGGCACGGGGATCGGCCTGGCCATCGCCCGCTCCGTGGTGGAGGCCCACGGAGGCAGGATCTGGGCCGAGAGCGCAGTGGGGCAGGGGAGCCGGTTCGTCTTTCGGATCCCGCTGGCCACGGCGGCCGCCGACGGCCGGGCGAGCCGGGTCGCTCCCACCCCGGTCACGGTCGGCACGAGGGGGGACGGGTGAAGTCGTCGACCCTTCGGCTCCAGGTCCTGCCCGAGGCGCGGCTCCACGCGGTGGACCTCACGGACGACCTCCGCCGGGCCATCAAGGACGCGGGCGTGACCGAGGGATGCGCGGTCGTGTTCTGCGCCCACACCACGTGCGCGTTAATCATCAACGAGTGGGAGGACGGTGTCCTGGAC
>JBKPBM010000328.1:0-5127 GCA_046744325.1 Actinomycetota bacterium
CAACGGAGCTTCCTGGAGCTGCTCGGCTGGGTCGGCGTGGTCATGCTGATGCTCCTGACGGGATTCGAGACCAGGCCCGGGCTCATCCGTCGAAGCGCCAGAGCGATCGTGACGGGGTGGCTCGGAGGCTTCGTCGTTCCCTTCCTGCTGGGCTTCGGATTCGCCTGGCTGGTGCCCAGCGACATGCTTGTCCGGATCGTGCCTCGCGCAACGTTTGCCCTGTTCGTCGGCACCGCCATGGCCATCTCGGCGATCCCGGTGATCGCTCGCATCCTCATGGACATCGGGGCCGTGGAAACACGGGTGGGCTCCGTGATCCTGACAACCGCCGTCGCCGACGACACGGTCGGGTGGCTCGTGCTCGCCATCGTGAGCGGGCTCGTGCTCACCACGGGATTCTCGGGGGCACGGGTCGCCCTGTCGCTGGTGGGAGTGGGCGCGTTCTTCGTGTTCGCCTTCACCATCGGGCAATGGATGGTTCGCGCGGCCATCGGTCAGAGCGCCAAGCTGCGCATCCCCCATGCTCAAGCGTCGACGATGCTGCTCATCGTTCTCATTGGGGGGGCCATCACGCAAGCCCTCCATGTCCATCTTGTCCTTGGATGCTTCGTCGCGGGCATCTTGATCTTCCGGACGGATTGGCACATCAGGGATCGCTCCACGATCGAATCGATCCGGTCCGTGGGGATGGGGTTGTTCGTCCCGTTCTTCTTCGGCTACACGGGTCTGAAGGTCGATCTGACGGCCCTGACCGGGTCGCGGCTCGTGGTGGCCGTTGTGGCCGTCGGGCTCGCGTGCGCGGGCAAGCTCATCGGTGGCGGGATCGGTGCCCGAATCGGTGGCCTTCCGACATGGGAGGCGGTGGCCGTCGGGGCGGGGCTGAACGCCCGAGGGGCGATGGAGCTGGTGATCGCCGCCACGGGGCTCTCGATCGGTGCCATCACCGTCCCCGTGTACACCGTCATCGTGCTCATCGCGGTGGTCACGACCTTGATAGCGGCTCCAGCGCTGCGCTTTTGCCTCGAACGGGCTGGTGTCTCCCTGCCGGCGGTCAGTGGTCGCTGACGCCGCTGAACGTGAACCCCGAGACCTTCAGCGCGGGAACCCGGGACGCGGCGAAGAAGAACTCGCTGGCCAGCACGGCCTCGCGCCCGATGGCCTCCACGTTCGACAGCGCGTCCAGGATGGACTGGGTGAACCGGAGGTTCTTCACCGGGTAGGCCACCTCCCCCCCTTCGATCCACCACGTCCCGTCCCTGGTCATCCCCGTGATCGTGGTCTCGATCGGATGCACGATGTTCGAGTAGTGGAACCGGGTGACCAGCAGCCCGCGGGAGGTGCCCGCCACCATGTCCTTCACCTCGGCGTCGCCGGTTGTGAGGAACAGGTTCAGGGGAAAGGCCCCATCCGGGTTCGGCGCCGGGAGCGCATGCCCGGTCGATGCGGTCCCGGCCATCTTCGCGCTGCGGCGGTCGTGGACCCCGGTGACGAACACGCCGTGGTCGATGATCGGCAAGCGGCGCTTCGGCGTTCCCTCGAAGTCGAACGGCAGGCCGATGGTCAGGGGCGACAGCGCGTCATCCACGATCGTGATGTTCTCCCCGCACACCCGCGAGCCGGCCTTGCCGCTGAAGGGCGAACGGCCCTCGGTGATCCCCTTGCCGCTGAATCCCATGAAGGCCAGGAACGTGACGAGGGTGTCGACCGCCATGGGCTCCAACACCACCTCGTACCGCCCGGCCGGCACCTCCCGGGGGTTCTGGCTGTCCCGGGCCTTGCCGAAAGCCCGGCGGCCGACGTCCTCGGGGTCGAGTTCCTCGAATCGCCCGGTGGCCAGCTCGGCGGTGCCCGTTCCGCCGTCGCCGCCCGAGACCACCGTGCTCGCCGAGGCCTTGGTGTAGGGGGCGTAGCAGAACTGCCCCTCGGAGTTGGCCAGGGCCACCTCGGCCGCCGTGGTCTCAACCGCCCCGGCCGCGTGGAATCCGTCGGTGACCTCCCCGATCAGCCTGGCCACGCCCTCGGCGCGGTCCCGAGGTGACGTCTGGGCGGTCTCTTCGTCGAACCGCCCCGGCTGTTCTCCGACGTCGGCCTTCGGCGCGAGCCCCGCGAAGTCGGGATCGGCCGTGGCGAACCGGGCCATCTCCATCGCGCTGGCGGCTGCGGCGGCCGCTCCGTCGCGGGACAGATCGTTGGATCCGGCCACGCCGACCCGGCTGCCCACGACCACCCGGACCCGGACTCCGGTGTCCTCGCTGGAGATGCTCTGGTGGATCGAGGAGTTGGCGAACCGGGTCAGCCCGCCCCATTCGTGGATGACCAGGACCTCCACCGCATCGGCGCCCACGACCTCCATTCCAGCGTCGGCGACGGCGCGGATCTCGTCGGGTCCGATCAGCCCGGGCACGGCTACCGCACCCCCACCTGGACGCCCCGGAAGCGCGCCGGCGAGGTCCCGTGGCCCACCCGGGCGGTCTGGCCAGGCTGCCCCTTGCCGCAGTTCGGCGTGCCCCACACCGTCCAGGACTCCGGCCCGCCGACCGCGTCGCACGAGCCCCAGAACTGCGGGGTGATGCCCGTGTAGTTCGGGTTCCGGTACAGCTCGGTCAGCCGGCCGTCCTTGATCCGCCAGGCCACCTCGCACCCGAACTGGAAGTTGATCCGCTTGTCGTCGATCGACCACGACCGGTTGGTGGCCATGAACAGGCCGTCCGTGGTGTCGCCGATGATCTCCTCCAACGTGCCCTCGCCGGGCAGGAGGTTGATGTTGGTCATGCGGATGAGGGGGAGGCTGTGCCAGCCGTCGGCGCGCATGGCCCCGGCCGACCGAGCGTCGGATCCCAGCACCGGCGCCGTCTCCCGCGAGGAGATGAAGTTCTGGAACACGCCGTCCTGGACCAGGACCACGCGCTGGGCCGGCACGCCCTCGTCGTCGTAGCCGAACGTGCCCAGGCCGCCGTCCATGGTGGCGTCGGCCACCAGGGTCACCTTGTCGCTCCCGTAGCGAAGCTTCCCTCGGTCCTCGAGCTTCACGAACGACGTGCCGGCGTAGGCCTCCTCCATGCCCAGGACACGGTCCAGCTCCAGAGGGTGGCCCACCGACTCGTGGACCTGGGACATGAGCTGCTCGCTGTCGAGGATCAGCGTGGTCACCTCGCTCGGGCAGTCCTTGGCGGTGAGCAGCTCCACCGCCTCGGTGCCGACGCGCTCTGCCTGTTCGACCAGCCCGAGAGTGCGGATGTGCTCGTAGCCTGCCGCCAGGATGTGGCCGCGGAAGGAGTTGGGGAAGGAGCGGCCCTGGACCTCGCCGTCTTCTACGGCGGTCGCCTTCATCCCCCCGCCCGAGTTGGTCACGGTCTGCTCGATCGCCGCGCCCTCGCTGGAGGCGAACCACGTCCGTCGGCGGTAGAAGTCCAGGTTGGCTTCGGCGAACGACACGCCCTTGACGTCGCGCATCCGGCGGCTGGCCTCGACCAGGAGGGCGATCTTCTCGTCCAGGGGAACCTCGAACGGGTCTTCCTTGATCGGCGTCGACCACTGGGCCTTCGCGGGCTCGACCGGGGCCAGCCTGACCGGTTCCATCGGCAGGCGTGCCGCAGCGCGAGCGATGTCGGTGGCCAGGGTGGCAGTGCGGTTGATCTCCTCATCGTCCAGCCGGGCGGTGGCGGCGAAGCCCCAGTAGCCGTTCACGAGCACCCGGACCCCCAGGCCGCGCGACCTGGACCGGTCCATGCCCTCGATCTGCTGATTGTTGACCGTCAGGGACTCGGAGTCGTCGGTGACCACTCGGGCGTCGGCGTAGGACGCACCAGCCCCTATCGCCGCCTCGACGGCTCCCTGCGCAAGCTCCAGCACGAACCAGACCTCCTCATCCACGAGCGATGCGGTCTATTGAAGCTGGCGGGCGCGGCCAAGCCTACCGTATGACCGGAGGTGGGACGAACCGGCGCCTCCTCAGACCAACCCGCCGTCAACCACGAACTGGAATCGACCTTTGAAGTCGTCGACGCAAGCGCCGCAGATCCACTGGTGGCCGTCGACAGTGACGAAGCCATCCAGTTGTGTCTCGGGATCATCGTCGAGCGGATGGTCGCTGAGGTGAACCCCGCAGAACTCGCAATGATCGTGATCCCAGCCCTCCCGATACGGCCGCCACTTCGCCCACCGAAGGGTCGCTCCCTGCAGGTACCGCTCCTGCCCCCTCAGCCGCCAGTGGTTGTCCATCGGCCACATCATCCTCAATCCCGGCTTCGACATCCCGATCTCCTCCTTTGAGATGGAGATCGGGGTACAACCCCGCCTCAGGCGCCCATCTGTCTGGCCATTCGTAGCAGCTGCACTGTGTGTCGTTCGTTGCGACGGCTTCGCATGATCATCAAGGCGGCTGGTGGAGGCATCGCGGCTCCGGCCCCCGCCCTTACCGAGAGGTCGGCCGCCATCAATGTAGATGCAATCGGCCGTGAAGGGACGCGGCGGCGCCTACCATGGGCAGCAAGTTGGGGTTCTCCGCTGGCGGGCTCGTCGGACTCGCGTTCCTGATCGTGATCATCCTGATCGGGATCGTGGGCGAGCTCCTCGACGCCGTGCGGGGGGCGACCGAGTTCGTCGCCGACGTGATCGACTGGCTTCATGAGCTTCGAATGCTGCAGCAGCATGCCGGGTTGAAGTAGGTTCGCGCCCTGATGAAGCCGATCAAGCTGGGGCTGCATCTCGGGTATTGGGGGGCGACGCCGTCGGACTTCATGCCGTTGGCGCTCGAGGCCGAGCGTCTGGGCTTCGACTCGCTGTGGAGTGCCGAGGCCTATGGGTCCGATGCGGTCACCATGATCACCTGGGCGGCGGCGCGGACCGAGCGCATCGGAGTGGGCACGTCGATCATGCAGATCCCCGCCCGAACTCCAGCGGCGACCGCCATGACCGCCATCACCCTGGACCACCTCTCGGACGGGCGGTTCCGACTGGGGCTCGGGACCAGTGGGCCACAGGTCAGCGAGGGATGGCACGGCGTGGACTTCACCCGTCCACTGGAACGCACCCGCGAATACGTGGAGATCGTTCGCGCAATCCTGAAGCGCGAGAGCCCCCTCGAATTCCGCGGCCAGCACTATGAAGTGCCGCTGGACGGCGGAA
>JBKPBM010000363.1:0-4610 GCA_046744325.1 Actinomycetota bacterium
ATTGAGAGAGCGACTGCCCGGTGAGGTGAGAGGAGAGACGCGATGCAGAAGGTCAAGACGTTCCTGTGGTTCGACGACCAGGCGGAGGAGGCGGCGAACTTCTACGTCTCCGTGTTCTCTGGCCGGCCGGGAGCCACGCCCGGTAGTTCGAAGATCCTGGGTGTCTCTCGCTTCGGCGATGCGGGGCCGGGCCTACCGGGCTCCGTCATGACGGTGTCGTTCCAGCTGGAGGGTCAGGAGTTCGTCGCCCTCAACGGCGGCCCTCAGTTCGCGTTCACCGAGGCCATCTCGCTGTACGTGGACTGCGCATCGCAGGATGAGGTGGACGACCTGTGGACCAAGCTGACCGATGGCGGCGAGGAGAGCATGTGCGGGTGGCTGAAGGATCGCTATGGACTGTCATGGCAGATCGTCCCGACCGCGCTGATGGAGCTGATGAGCGACCCCGACCCCGTGAAGTCCCAGGCCGTCGTGAAGGCGATGCTCGAGATGCGAAAGATCGATGTCGCCGGCCTGCAACGCGCGTACGACGCGGCGTAGACGGCTAGAGGTAGCCAATCGGATACTGGGCCTCTGCGAGGACCGTGAACGTGGGCCTCGTGCCTGGATCCCGGGGCTAGCGTTCCCCCTGTCGGAATCTCTCGGGTGGCCTCGCGCCGATTGCCGGCGTGTACTGCACGGCCTCATTGATGCATACGTAGGCCTGCACCCACGATTCCTCCGTCTCCTCGTCGATCTCGCCCTCGCCCACGACGAAGCTCGTGTTCAGCCACCGATAGCGATCGTCGTCGGTCAACAGCTCCACGCGCGTGAGGATGGCTCGCTGCACGACGCCCGGGGAGTCCTCCTGCACGCTTTGACCATGGAGTGAGATGAGAATGTCGGCGCCGTCATCTGTCCTGATCACGCCCCGGAGGTTGGGGGTCCAGACCCCATCCTCGCGCCGGCGAGGGTAGTTGGCCCACTGCATGCTCCCCCGAAGCTCGTGTCCGGTCACCACCCCTTCCCCGGTGCCGAAGCCCGCCCCCTCCGCTGTGCCGAACGGGCGCGCCCATACGCCCTGGGCATAACGCATCGATAGGCGGCAAAGCGGCTCGAGTCGCATGGTTGGCTGCAGCAGTCTAGGGCAGACTCTGCGTCCTCACGACCGGGGAGGAACGAATCGACAGCAGGCTCGGTTCTGCGCCCGGCGAGGTCTCCGGCCCACTCAGCCATCGAGCGCCTGTATCTCTCGCTCTATGGTCCAGAGCGGCAGTGATCCCAGCGAGAGCAGCCGGTCGTGGAAGCCCTTGAGGGAGAAGGCTGCGCCCTGGCGTCTCCTGGCGGCCGACCGGCAATCCTCGATGCTGAGGAGCCCCAGCGTGTAGGAGAGGGCCTGTCCGGGCATGGCGACATAGCGGTCCACCTCGATCTCGCACGTCTCGCGGTCCACCCCAGTTGCCGCCATGGTGTCGATGGCTCGAGACCGGCTCCATCCGAGCGCGTGGATCCCCGTGTCGACGACCAGCCGGGCTGCCCGGAAGGCCTGCATCTCCAGCATCCCCAGCCGCTCGTACTCGTTCTCGTACAGGCCCATCTCGTCGGCGAGCCGCTCCGCGTACAGCCCCCACCCCTCACCGAACGCCGAGCCGATCAAGTCGGCGGCGAAGCGCCGGAGGGCTGATCGGCCGGTCGCCTCCTGCTCGATGGCGGTCTGGAGGTGGTGGCCCGGATTGGCCTCGTGATAGGTGTTGGATGCGAGGCGATGCCGGGCTCGGTCCCGAGGGCTTCGGGCGTTGACGTAATAGACGGCGGGACGAGCCCCATCGGCAGAGGCCGGCATGTAGTGGTCCCCCACGTCGTCCTCCCTGGAAGGGTCCACCTCCTTCACCCGGCAGTTCTCCTTCGGCAGGCGCCCGAAGAACCCGCTCGCCGCCTCCCAACCCCTCCGAACCTGCAGCTCCGCCAGACGGACGACGTCTCCTCGGGAGGCGAATGCGTTTCCTCCCTCTTCCGTGAGGCGAGCGATGGCGGTCTGCGCGTCCGGGGCGCCGACCCTCGCGGCCGCCCGATCCAGCTCTTCCTGGATCCTGGCGAGCTCCCGCGCACCCCGGTCGTGGATCTCCCGAGGTCCGAGGCTGAGGGTGGTCCAGGTGAGGATCTTCGCCGCGTACATCTCCTCGCCTCCCGGCAGCGCGCCCAGCCCTAGCTCCACCCGGGCACTCGCCCGGTGGTCGCGGAGCGCCTCCAGGTAGGCCGCGTACGCGGGGTGGACGTGGTCCCGAAGCATCGTCTCCACCCGAAGCCGGCCCTCCGGGTTGCCTGCCGGGACGGGCGAGATCGCCGGGGACTCGGCGATGGGTGCCCGAAGCTGCCGCTCGACCTGGGCGATGGTGCGCTCGACCACCAGGCGGGGAGAGGTCTGCCCCGACCGGGCGGCGTCCTCAAGAACGCCGGCCGAAGCCGCCAGAAAGTCGGGCAACGCGGCGAGACGTTCGAGGTACCGCTCGAGGCGCTCGGGACGATCGGCCTGCTGAAGCGCGCCGATCTGGGCCAGCATCGTCCCCGGCCCCCACATGTGGTCGGAGGCGTCGAAGCGGTCGAACCGGTGCCTGATGTGGGCCACCTTCTGGGTGGCCAGGGTTTCCACCACGTCGAGGGCCATGCGGCTCTCGTCATCGAGCGCCCCACGATCGATCCGGGTGAGCTCACCGAGCGCCCGCGTATGCACGGACTCTCGCCGACCCAGACCTTCGACGGTGGGATCGGGTAGCAGGTGGTCGAAGCGCTCGTCGCCCACCTGCGTCGCGAAGATGGGATCGAGCGCGAGGACGTCGTCCCAGTACCGATCGGCCAGAGCACGGGCCTGCCGTTCGGGATCTCTCTTCCTTTGAGCCATCTCTTGCTCCCGACGGCCGGAGGGCCATCCTGCGAACTTGGAACATTGCGCTGAGGCGCGCACCGGAATCCATGAACGACCCGCCTCGTGTCGCCGCCGGATGGTGGCACGTTCATCGACTTTCTGCGAACGTCCACCGGCAGCTCCTTAGCGCGGAGGCCGGCTGATGCATCCATGGAACGTGCGAGCGGAGGGTGAGGTGCTGAGGTTCCCCACGGAACGTGTCGAGGCATGGGCCCGCTTCGACACGTTCTTCGAGGAGGAGCACGAGCGCCTCTTCAAGGCCCTTTACTTCGTGACCGGGAGTCGCCATGACGCGGAGGAGCTGATGCAGGACGCGTTCCTGAAGCTCTGGGAGCGATGGAACGAGATCCACAAGATCTCGGATCCCACCGCCTATCTGTTCCGCGTGGCCCTGAACGGGTTCCGGATGCGCCGCCGGCGTGCGGCGATGATGCTCCGGAAGGTGCTCCCGATCCCGGAGACCCGGGATGGGTTCGCGGATGCTGAGATGCGCGCAGACATGCGCCGGCTCCTCCTCGAGCTCACCCCGCGGCAGCGGGCTGCCCTCGTGCTGGTGGACCTGCTCGGGTATCCGTCCGAGCAGGCTGCGCGCATCCTGCGCGTGCGTCCATCGACGGTGAGGGCCCTGGCCACACAGGGTCGACGGGCCCTCCGAGCGACGGAAGGAGCGCGGGATGCCTGACGTGCAGGAGGTGTTCCGTATGGCAACACAGAAGGTCCTACCCGACCCTGGGGCCCTGGAGCGGCAGAGCAGGAATCAGCGCCGCCGGTCGACCCGTCGGCGAGCGAGCGCCTATGTAGCGGTGGCCCTGATCGTGGTGGCCGGGATCGTGGCCGCCGTCGCCGTGGTTCGATCGAATGGGAAGGAAACCCCCGTGTCACGACCCAGCAGCTCACCCAGCATCGCTGCTGCCGGGCCCCGGACCGCGACTCCATCCATCGTGGGTCTCGACGGCGCCGTCGAGGCGGCGATCCCGGGGCTGCCGGTGGATGCGTTCGGCCTGAGCCTCTCGAGCGACGGGGCGAAGCTGGCATTCATCACCGCGGGGGCTCAAGGCCAATCGGGCAACAGGATCGGGGTCATCGGCATCGACGGCCGGGGCTTGAAGATCCTCGATCCCGGCGTCCCCGTGGAGGATGACCCGAACCACGGACCAGGCGTGGCCTGGTCGCCCGATGGCTCCCGCCTCGCCTTCGTCGGGGTGACCGACCGTGAGAAGGGCAACGCCGACATCTTCGTGATGAACGCGGATGGCTCGAATGTTCGGAAGCTCACCACCGATCCGCACGTCGATCAATGGCCCTCGTGGTCACCGGACGGGTCGACGATCGTCTACGACAACACGGGGAAGGATCCACTGGACGGCTCGGGCTTCTCGGGCACGTCGGAGATCTACACGATCGATGCGAACGGGGGAACGCCGACGCGCCTGACACGCAACGGGGAGCCCGACGCGGAGCCATCCTTCGCTCCGGACGGCAGCAGGATCGCGTTCTTCCGGGGCGGCCACATCTGGGTCATGAACGCGAACGGATCCGGCGCCCACCAGGCCGTCTCCATCGACGCGAGCTTCACACCTCGCTGGTCGCCGGATGGTTCGAAGATCGCCTTCACCACCTACGACGATACGTGGCGGCCGATCGAGCAGATGGGCTCCCTGACCCAGGACCTTCCGGCCCTGAGGGTGCGGGTGATCGACCTGACGAC
>JBKPBM010000074.1:0-6041 GCA_046744325.1 Actinomycetota bacterium
GCCCAGAACTACCTGAAGACGAAGGAGGGCGGCCTGGTCCGCATCGACCGCGGCCAGGCGTTCCGGTAATCTCGGCAAGGATCGTCTCGACCTCGGCTACCACCCCAACAAGACCTTCGGGACGCCGAGGCCGCTGCACTACGCCATGTACGAGGCTGCGGCGAAGGGCGAGATCGCTTTCGATCCGAGATGGATCCTCCCCGCGGTCAAGGCCTTCGAGCGGATCCCGGACTCCCAGTACCGGGAGCTGCTGCGCCCCGTGGCGGAGGCCGGCGTAAAGGGTGGCAAGGCCGGGTGGCTGGATGCGATGCGCAGGCGGGCCGCGAAGCGCCTCGGTACGCCCTCGGTCGCCGACCGCGAGATCGCCGAGGAGTTCCTGCGCACGGCGTGCCAGCGTAAGGCCTCGCTCCGCAAGGACTTCTCGAAGTTCCTGTCCAAGGTCATGGCCAAGCCGGTGTCACTCGCGGGATAACGATGGGAAGCGGGAAGAAGAAGCAGCCGAGCTACAGCGCCGCCACCTCGACGATCGAGCCGGCCATCGCCGTCCTCGAGCCGCTCCCGGCGGCGCCGGCGCAGGCAGAGCCTCAGGAGTCACCGGAGCTCTCGCTGGCGACGGAGTCCCTCGAGGAGGTCGCGGAGCCGGACGCCGACGTGCTCGTCGATATCGAACCCGCACACGGCCCGATCGACTACGGCGACCCCAGCGAACTCGTCACCCCGATCACCGAGCACTTCGCCGACGAGGTGCTCGCCGCCGGAGCACCGGGGAAGCCGTTGCTGCTGGGCGGGGCCGACGTGGAGGACATGACCGCCGTCGTCGTCGGCTACCACTCCGGGGAGGGAAACCGCTTCGTCCTTCACGCGAAGGTCCGGCCGGAAGCGGAGGAGAAGCTCCTCGACGCTCTCTCCGCCACCGAGCCGAAGACGACGTTCGTCGAGAAGCAGGTCCAGGCCCACGGACGGCTCCCGCTCGACGTCGACAAGGGTCTGTACGAGCAGCTCGCCAAGGTGGCGAAGAGCGTCAACCATCACATCGGCGAGGGATCGGTCATCCCGCCTCACACCGACGAGGCCATGGCCAAGCTCGAGACCGAGCTCATCGATCTCTCCCAGAAGCTCACCATCACCTCCCAGGACGCCGAGATGATCGCCGCCTACGCGCAGGCCCTGGACGTGGTGAAGAAGGCCGCCTCGACCAAGACGAAGAGCGCGTGGATCCCGCCGTACGAGGCCACCTACGAGAAGACCGTGAAGGAGGAGGTGGTGCTCCCTCCGGATCCGGACGCCATGCAAGGGCTGCCGGCGAAGCTCCGCGACGCTACGAAGCTCGATGCCACAGAGGAAGGCGGCGTGTCGACGTGGGACGGCACCACCCGCAAGCCCATGAAGGGCAAGGAGTACCTGATCGACCTCGGCGACGGGTACCAGGCGATCTACCGATCGCATGCCAAGGCCCATCAGGTGCCGTTCTCCCGCCAGGGCACGCTCGAGGTCTTGGCCCCGAAGGGCGCAGGCCCCGACGCGCTCCTCCCCCATCTCGAGAAGCTGAACCTCCAGTCGGCGCCGGCCACGAAGGCCGAGGCGGAGCTGATGTACCTGGAGCGGAATGTGTGGGCCCAGCGCCTCACCAAGGACCCCGGTTACCAGAAGATCCAGCAGGAAGCCAAGACCTTGGTGGACACGGAGTTCGAGAAGGTCGCCCATGAGGTCCCGTACTCCGAGCTGTACGGAGTGGACCAGGCCCAGCTCAATGAACTCGCCCGCTCCCTCGCCCTGCGGGCGGAGCGCCGGGTGATCCCCGCCCGGACGGCCATGCTGAAGCGCTTCTTCGAGGAGCGGACGGGGCTCCCCTCAGGCGGCCTGGAGAAGCTCCCCGCCTACCGTCCCGAGCCGCAGCAGGGACCCGGGTTCCTGACCTGGTGGCGGTTCGACCACTCCCCCGAGCAGATCCGCAAGGCCGTGGGCACCAAGAGGATCGTCCACGAGCTCACCAGCGGCAACAAGGTGAAGACACTCTGCCAGCTGATCGAGTCGGGCGGCCTGCTCGCCTCCACCGACGTCCGGGCCCGGATGGGGGTGCACGTCCACTCCATGTCCCCCGACGCCGACCAGCACACCGGCGGCGCCGCGTACGTGTTCACCCGCATCAGGGGCAAGGGAGCCAAGTGCGACCTCGAATGGGATCCCGAGACGGTCCTGTCCCGATCGGACTGGTTCGCCTACCCCAGCGACCACTACGGAGCCATCAACACCTCCGACCACCACTACTCCTCGCACTCCTTCACCACGGACCCCGCGACCCTCACCACCTACAACGGGTCCTCGAACGAGGTCATGTTCAAGAACGGGCTGCCCGTGCTCGGGCCGAACGGCGTGCGTCGGATCTGGGTCGCGAGCGAGTCCGAGCGCCAGCAGATCCTCGCTTCTCTGGCCAAGGTCGGAGGCGACCGAGATCGCCGGCCGGCCTGTGGATGAGGTGGTGACGACCAGATGACTCACGCCGAACTGAGGCGGCTGCTCGCCCGCAGGCTCCCCGAGCTCCTCGCCGCCGGCGCCGCGATCGAGGTCTACGAGGGCGACCGCGTGGTGTTCCGTGAGGTCGTGGACCGGGCGTTCCGCCTCGAGGACGGAGGCGAGCAGGCTGCGCTCGCCCTGTGGTTCCGTCCCATCGGTGAGCCCGAGTGGGAGCCGAGGTTCGGCGCAGACGCGTATCCGATCGAGCGGGCCCGCTGCCTCCTCATCAACGAGGCCATCCTCGACACGGACGGGCTCTCGCTCGACGGTCCCACCGGACCAGCCCGAATCACACGGCTTCACGACCAGCCTGAGGCCGAGTGCTTCCGCGGCTGGATCTCCTTCCGGGAGGTCTGGTTGAGCTCGGAAGAGGAAGCCACGCTCGACGAGCTCCGCAACTAGGCCGGCAGCCCCAGAACAAAGCCCGACCACCAGGAGGCGCCTATGACCACAGCCGTCGTCGTCGCCCTCATCGCAGCCACGCCCGGAGTGCTCGGGGCTATCCTTGGCTACCTCAACAGCCGTTCTCTTCGTCGCCAGACGGCTACCGAGAACGCTGTCCCTCTCGGCCGTCTCCTCGAACAGATGGATCGGAAGGTCGATCGCCTGACGGACAGCTTGGCGGACTTGCGAGAACGGGTCGCTCGTCTTGAGGGCGGGGCGGCCGGACATCGATCCCCGATCCATACCGGGGGCAGCGATCCCTAGCGTGCATCGCCTTCCTTTGGCAAGACGGCCGCGAACCCGGGACGACAGGGAGGTGAATCCACGGAAATGACCAAGCGAGGGAACACAAGTTCCGGGGAAACGGTCGAACGCGAACTCGAATGGCTCCCTCCGCTCCTCACCCCGCAGGAGCTCGCCGGCCTCCTTCGGATCCCGGTCAAGACGCTTTACCAGTGGCACTACAACGGGAGCGGTCCGAGTGCCTTTCGAGTGGGCCGCCACCTTCGCTATCGGCGCTCTTCGGTAGCGCGTTGGCTTGGTTCTCTCGAACGCTAATCGAACGTCGCAATGATCGGAGCGTGGTCGCTGTACTCCTGCCATAGGACCGGGGAAGGGCCTTGCAGCTCGTGAGCGGTCGCCGGACGAGCGCCCGCGAGGCGAACAGATAATCGACCTGAAGGCCCGGATGCTTTGGGTCAAGCCGCGTTTTCGGTATGGGTACACTCCTCCAGCGTGCAGCCGCATTCTCGGCGTCCTGACTCTCGCTTTTCCTGGAGGCAATCGACGAGCCCGTATGCCTTGATCCGCTCAAGCAGCGCCCTGTCTCCATCTAGGTGCAGTCCCTTCGGCCACTGCGTGCTGGTATTGAGATCCCCACCTAAGACGAGGAACTCGTTGTAGCGAGAATCGCTGAAGAGTGGACTGATCTCCGACAACGACCGGTGCACGGACGCTTCGCTGAGCTCGTCTGTGAGCCCGTACAGCGACACGAAAGTGACGTGTCCGATCCCCGGCACCGAAACGATGCCCGCGGTCCAAGATCCAGGGCGCGAGTTCTCGAAGCGGACGTTTGGCCTCCGACCTCGATAGGAGACAGCCTGGGCATCGCGGATCTCTTCGCAGCCATATCGGGGAGAGAAGATGGCCGTGCACCAGTTCCGAGGCTTGCGGTCCCTCCCTCTCGTCCCCCACTCCTCGTAGAGACGCCTGGCACGTCACGGAGAAGGCCTGTGCTCACCTCGTTGAGCAGCGCCACGTCCACGGAGTGTTCCTCCATTAGCACCAAGAGCCGGCTCCAGTTCTTGCGGGCGTCCCGGGCGGGCGGCGACCCCAGCCCCATGTTCCAAACCAGCACCGTGAGGCCCGGAGAAGCGTTGATCTCTCCGACGGCCTTCGCCCTGGCGACCTCCACCCTCGCCAGGTCCTTGGCGTAGGGACGACCGATCCGTTTGGAGTAGTCGACGCGGTTGCACAATCGATGGGCGAGCCGAACGTTCTCCACCGTGCGGTGACCACCTTCCTCTCTCAACACAGGGAAGTGGTCAGCCGTTGGCATCCAGTCGGGAAGCTCTTGAGGCACCTCCTCGAAGTACGCGCGCGCCCCGAGTTCCGGAGGACATAGGCACTCCGGCATCTCGCATGCAAGCTCGACGATGTACCCCTCCTCGGCAGCGGTGAGGAGGACACCTCGAATGCCGAGCTTTCTCAACTTGGCAGCGACTGCGCGACCGCGCTCCGGATCAAGAGACCTCCCCCTCACTGGCCGGATGCTACCCCGCAGGTCGCGGCTCATGACGGGATGAACGCTCCGCTGGCGGGCGACACATCCTGGAGCTATACTTCCGTCAGGCATCCCTGACGGAGCGGAGCCCTGCCAAGGCGTCAGCGGTTGGAGCGGACGTTCTCCTGGAACGTCCAGGAGCAAGGGCTACTGGAGACGATCAGGGCCCTCCGCCGGGTGTCAGGGGAGGTCGAAACAGCTCTGCAGGAGGCGGTGCGCAAGGCTAGGCGCGCCGGCCATAGCTGGACGGAGATCGGCGAGGCTCTCGGAATGACCAAGCAGTCCGCCTGGGAGCGTTTCGCAGGTAAGGAGAAGTAGTTGAGGAACCGACGCGGCTACGTGAGGAAGCGAGCGGCCAAGCCAGGCGAGGGCCGAAAGCCCAAGTGGCAGGTTCGCTACCAAGATCCACTCGGGAACTGGCGCACGAAGCAGTTCGCGCGGAAGGCCGACGCCGAAGAGTGGCTCAGGGCTCAAGAGACCGACATCCTGCGGGGTGAGTGGGTCGACCCCAAGCACAGCCAGCTCACCTTCGAGGATTGGGCGCGCTCCTGGCTGAAGTCGACGGTCCACCTGAAACCGAAGACGAGGGTGGGATACGAGTCACTGTTGAAGGCGCATGTCCTTCCAAGATTCGGGGACGTGCGTTTGGATGAGATCGACCGCCTCGACGTCCAGCAGTGGATCGCAGCGCTCCACGACGACCGGGGGCTGTCCCCGTCTCGCATCCGGCAGGCGTACCAGGTCCTGTCCGCCGCGCTCAAAGCGGCGGTCCAGTCCCGACTCCTCATCAACACGCCCTGCGTCGGGATCAAGCTTCCGCGGGCTGTGCCACGAGAAATGCAGTTCCTCTCGGCGGATGAGGTGGCTCTGCTGGCCGCCGAGATCGCGGAGCCGTTCGAGACCCTCGTGTATCTCCTCGCCTACGGCGGTCTCCGATGGGGCGAGGCTGCCGCCTTGAGGCGGCGCCGGATCGACCTGGCCAAGCGCCGGATCGAAGTCGCGGAGTCTGTCGCCGAGATCGGCGGCACCTTCTATCCGGGAGCACCAAAGAACTGGCAGCGTCGCACCATCACCATCCCGCCCTTCCTCGGAGATCTCCTCGCCACGCGCCTGAGCCGGGTATCGGATGATCCCGATGCCCTGGTCTTCGGGGACGGGAATGGCAACTTCCTCCGGCACTCGAACTTCCGCCAGCGAGTGTGGATCGCGGCGCTGCAAGCAGCTGGCCTACCCGAGGATCTTCGGATCCACGACATGCGTCACACGTGCGCCGCGCTTCTGATCGCCCAGGGCGCTCACC
>JBKPBM010000022.1:0-4241 GCA_046744325.1 Actinomycetota bacterium
TCGAGGCAACAGGGAACCGTCCGAGGTGCCTCGGAGGATGAGGGCCGGGAAGGGCGCGCTGCGGAGCCCCTCCCACAGGGGCTGATAGGTCGAGTCGCGCTGGATGCCGACCGCCACCCGCCGCCGGATGCGTTCGGCCACGGGGACCCCCCGCCAGGTGCTCTGCATGAATGCGTCGACCCACTCCTCAGGCAGCTCGGTGTGGTGGGCCGGGTAGTCGCCCACCACCAGGCCGGCCACGCGGTCGGGATGCACCGCGCCGAACCGAACGGCATAGGCGACCCCTCGCGAGTTGCCGAACAGGCAGAACCGCTGGAGGCGGAGCTCCTCGACCAGCGCCTCGAGGTCCGAGACGTGATCGTCGAGCGAGTACCCCGCCAGGGGCGCGTCGCTCCGCCCTCGGCCCCGGAGACTCAGGGCGACGCACCGCCGAGGGGTCAGGGCATCGATCAGCCATCGGTACTCATCGGCCCCCTCCGGGAGGCCGGGCATGACGACCAGTGGGGTCAGGCCTGGCTCCGCCGTCCCAGCCGAGTCCAGGAAGTGCAGCCGCACACCCCGGTTGTGCGCCCACCCTTCGATCGAGGCTGGCTCGGCCTGGCTCACGGCGACCGTGCCGGCATCACGCCCGCGGCCGCTTGAGGTAGGCCACCAGGGAGACGCTGCCCTGCGGGGTCTGCTGCTGCACGACGCTCACCAGCTCCCACCCGTCCGCCCCGAAGCTGTTCAGGATCTCGCCCGGGTTGTGGGGCAGGAGCGGCGCGACGAAGTACTCCCACTGCTGCATCGAATCCACCTCCGATCGGCGACGAGGTCTCCCTTACGCGCTGCGTTCGGACTGTACGCCCAGCCGGCGGTGCGTCGCCCGGATGCACACGCCCATGATCACCTCGAGGCCACCCTCCTCGGCGATGCGCCTGGCCTCGTCGCTGACGATGTCGGCCTGGAGCCACAGGACCCTGGCCCCCACCTGCACGGCCTGTCGGGCCACCTCGGGCGTGTATTCGGCGCGCCGGAACACATCGATGGCGTCGAGGTGGAGGTCTGCCGGCACATCGAGCAACGATGGATAAGCCCGTTCCCCCAGGACCTTCGTCTCGTTGGGATTGATCGGCACGATGCGGTAGCCCTGCTCCTGGAGGTACTCGGCGACCTCGTGGGAGGGCCGGTCCGGCTTGGACGACAGGCCCACCACCGCGATGGTCCTGGCGTCGCCCAGGATGGAGCGGAGTTCCGGGTCGGATGGCGCGTAGGCCTGCTCGCTCACGACGGTCCTCCCTGGCCCGATCCACCCGGGCTCGCGATCAGTTCGATGAACGAGTTCAGGATCCTCGCGGTCGCGCCCCAGATGACCTGGCCACCCATGTCGTACACGAAGGTCTCGAACCGCATCCCGTCGTACTCGAATTCCCGTTCCTCGCCGGCGGCAACCAGGTCGGCCAGCGGGAACTCCAGGACGTCGGCGATCTCGTCGGCGTTGGGCGTGAACAGAGGGTCGCGGTGCAGCAGGCCCACGAACGGCGCGATCAGGATCCCCGACACGTGGGTGTGGACCGTGGGCAGGCCCCCGAGCAGCTCCACGTCCGAGGGCGCGAGGCCCAGCTCCTCCTCGGCCTCGCGCAGCGCCGCCGCGGCCAGGTCCTCCTCGTCCTCGGCCAATCCCCCCGGAAAGGAGATCTCACCCGCGTGCCGCGACAGGGTGTGGGCCCGGCGGGTGAACACCACGCGCGGTTCGGGCGCGGCGGTCAGGACCGGGATCAGCACGGAGGCAAGCCGCGTGTCGGCTCCCACGTCCTGGACCGCCGAGGCGGTGACCACGGCCGGTGGCGTCAGGGATCGCTCCAGCCGGGTTCCAAGCGCGAGAGGGTCGAACGTACTCACCGCGCCATGGTACGGCCCCTCTTTCGATTCCTCCCCGGAGCGGCTCCGGCGCGAACCGCTACCATGAAGGGCATGGAAGGGACGGCCACCCAGGTCATCGCCGTGACCGAGCGCGCCGCGCACAAGGCGATCGAGCTCGCCGCACGTGAGGGATACGCCGAGCCGATCCTCCGGCTTCGGGTCCTGGCTGGCGGGTGCTCGGGGTTCTCGTACAGGCTCTCGTTCGAGCACGGGGCCACGCCCGACGATCACGTGCTCGATGCGTTCGGCCTTCGCGTGGTGGTCGATCCGAAGAGCGCCCCGATCGTGGCCGGCTCCACCATCGAGTACAGCGACGCGATGCTGGGCGGGGGGTTCAAGGTGAACAACCCGCAGGCCGTGCACGAGTGCGCCTGCGGCGAATCCTTCTCGATCTGATCGGCCGCGCTACCGGACCGAGGCGCTCGAGCCGAGGCCCTTGACCTCGAACAGCCTGAGCTCCATCTCGGCCCACGGCGAGCGGACCTCGACCTTGTCCAGCAACGAGGTCCAGAACCGGTCGGGCAACTCCCGATCCAGGCCCCCCTCGAACAGCCCGCTCCAGGTGCCGCCGGCCAGGAACTCGGACTTCGCGCTGACGGGGGTCTCGGTGTCGGCGCACAGGAGGTCGAACCCGAGGTGGTCCTCGGCGAACCCGGGGAGCCACCGCCAGAATCGCGCCGGCGCGCCCACCAGGACCGTGGCCTGCTCCACCGCATCGTGGGACTTCGCCACGACCATCTTGGCCACGTCGCCGATGGCCGCCGTGGCGAACCCCGCGTGGTCCTCGCCTCGGGGATGCCACTGGATCTCCGCGGCGAACTGGGGGGCCTTCGACCGCGCGGCCACGATCACGTCGGTGGGCTGCGCCAGGATCCCCGACTTCCCCAACGGCCCCTCCATGAAGGCCATCTCCTGGCGCCCGAACTGCAGCGCGCGGCGCAGCGATGCCCGCAGGTCGGCCTCGAACACGAGCTTGGCGGTGGGGGCCGAGCGGGCGGCCAGGCCCAGGTGGTTCATCAGGGCCTGCACCTCGCCGGCCGAAGCCAGGAACGCCGCCTGAACGGCCTCAGCTTCGAGCATGGCAACCAAACACCGGAGCGCGCACCGCCGGGAGCGTAGCAGCCGGACGACCATGGAGAAAGCACTCAGATGCGAGGTCCGGAGCATCACCCGGCTCCTATACTTCGCAGTCGAATGCCTTCTTCGGCTGACAAGACGCAGTGGCGGGACCTCTACGACGAGGTCGTCACGACGGGGCTCTGCACCGGTTGCTCCGCCTGTGTGGTGGTCTGCCCATTCCACGTGCTGGGCTACGAGGACGACAAGCCCGTCCAGCTGCAACCCGAGGGCCCGGAGATCTGCGTGCACGGGGACAAGGGGTGCGACATCTGCACCCGGGCGTGCCCACGGTTCCGCGAATGGGAGCCCGAGCTGGACCGGATGCTGTTCGGCCGCACCCGCCTGCCCGAAGAGGTCATTGGGGTGCACCGCGACGTCGTCCTGGCCCGGGCCGCCGACCCGCGCGTCCTGGCCCAGGGGCAGGACGGCGGGGTGGTCTCGGCCCTGCTCATCTGGGGGCTGGAGACCGGACAGATCGACGGCGCCGTCACCTCCAGGCTCTCGGACGAACGCCTCTGGGACTGCGAGCCCGCAGTGGTGACCGACGTCGAGGGGGTGCTCGCCACCGCCGGATCGCGGTATACGTACTCGGCCAACCCCCTCGCGCTGGTCCGCGCCGCCGAGCAGGGGCTGTCGAAGGTCGCTCTGGTCGGCATGTCGTGCCAGGCCAGCATCACTGGCGCTCTCGAGGCCCGCCGGGTCAACAAGTGGCGGCGCCGGATCGCCTGGACCTTCGGCCTGCTGTGCTCAAAGACGTTCACCTACGACGGCCTCAACAACGTCATCGCCAAGGAGCGGCTCGGACTCACGCTGGATGACGTGGTCAGGGTCAACATCAAGGGCAAGCTGCTCTTCTACACCAAGGACGGCGAGGAGATCACGTACTCGCTGAAGGCGGCCCAGGAGTTCACCCGCCCCGGGTGCCTGCACTGTCCGGACTTCGCCGCCGAGCACGCCGACATCTCGTTCGGGGGGCTGGGCCAAAACGACGGGTGGACCCTGACCGTCATCCGAACCGAGCGCGGCGAGGAGATCTGGCGGGGCGCCCTGGAGGCCGGGGTGATCGACTGGCGGCCCGGCCGCGAGGACCCCGGGGCTATCGCCCTGATGGAGAAGCTGGCTGCGAAATCCCGCAGGCGCTGGCCCACCGGCGATCTGCCCTCAACGTGGGCCGTGGCCGGAGTCCTGCCCGACGGGGAGGCCGGCTCGCGGGTGGATGC
>JBKPBM010000101.1:0-3850 GCA_046744325.1 Actinomycetota bacterium
GTCTACAACAACTTCGATCCGAACCAGGCGACCACGTATCCCTACTCCTACTCGTATGTGGATCGGAATGGATTCCGGCGACGGTCGCGACGGCCCCTGGCGGGGATCCGGCTCCGACCCTCAGAGGATTCGCTCAACGGATTCGCCTCGGTCCCTCTGGCCGTGTCCCGGCGGTCGGCCCTATCGCCGTCGACGCTCTTCGGGGATCGAGTGCCGAGCCAGGCCGATGGCAGTGCGGACCAGGCAGCGCAAGCACGGAGCCAAGGCTGACCGAGGTCAGGCCAGAGCGACGCGGAGGGACTCGGCCACCCGGTCCACCATGGGCTCGGTCATGGCCGGGAACATGGGAAGGCTGAGGAGCTGGTTCATCCACTCCTCGGCCCGCTTCGGCTGGCTGGGAACCTCCGCCCGCCCCTGCGCGCCGGGCTGGAGGTGGATCGGGGTCGGGTAGTGGATGCCCGTACCAACCCCGAGCCCCGCCATCCGTTCTCGGACTCGGTCCCGGTCGGGCACCCGGACGACGAACTGATGGTAGGCGTGGATCCGGTCCCCTCGGTCCCCGGGGAGGTCCTGGTCGAGCTCGGTCAGCGCCTGCCGGTACCACTCCGCCACCCGACGGCGCCCGGCGACCTCCTGCGGCAGCCGTCGAAGCTTCTCGGAGAGCACAAGCGCCTGCAGGTTGTCCAGGCGATCGGCCCCGCCCAGTCCCTCGTGGACGTTGGACTGGCGCTGGGCGTGATGGCGCAGCGAGCGCATCTCCTCGAGCATGGCCGGGTCTGACCCGGTGACGAACCCCGCGTCCCCCCACGCGCCGAGGTTCTTCGTCGGGTAGGCGCTGAACGCGCCGGCGTGCCCGACCGAGCCGATCGGCCGCCCGCCGATCGTCGCGCCGTGGGCCTGAGAGCAGTCCTCCAGCACCCACCACCCCCGGTCTCGAGCGTGGGCCATCAGCCCTCCCATGTCGACCGGCAGGCCGTAGAGATGAACGGCGATCACCCCGTCCAGGTCGAGGTCCTCGACCGATTCGGGGGACAGCAGGTGGTCCTCGTCGTTGTCCACGATGACGGGCACGTGGCCGGCCGCGAGCACGGCCTCGAAGGTGGCGTAGAACGTGTTGGTGGGCAGGGCGATCCGCGACCCTGGCGGGAGCGGCGCCGCACGAAGGGCCAGGATCAGGGCCGACGTACCCGAGGACGTCCCGACGGCCCACAGGCACCCGAAGGCTTCGGCCGCCTGGCGCTCGAACTCCTCCACCTCGGGCCCCAGGATGAACCGCCCCGACACCACCAGGTCGTGCAGGCGGGGAAGGATGGCGTCCCAGACCTCGTCGTTGTCCAGGCGGACGGAGGGGATGAGGGCCTCGGTCACGTCACACGCTCACCGGGCTGCCGTGCTCCCTGAGGGATCGCTCGGCCGCCTCGATGGTGGCCACCACCTTGACGGCGTCCTCCTCGCGGTCGCCGGGGGTCTCCCCTCTGGACACCCGGCCCAGGAAGTCCTCCAGCTCGGCCTTCAGCGGCTCCCAGTTGTCGAGGCGGGGGGACACCACGTCACCCGTTCGATAGGTCCAGGTGAACTGGCTCCCCGGCTGGTTGAGGTCATCGGGGTCGGGGGGCTCGGCTCCGCTGTCGTAGATCCGGATGGGCTCCTCACTGTTGGTGTCCTCGTACACGACCATGCGCCGCGATCCGACCAGGATCATCCGGCGAACCTTGGTCGGCGACAGCCAGGACAGCACCAGGTTGGCCAGGCACCCCGACGGATACATGAGGTCGATGAACGCCACGTCGGCGGCGGTGCCGTTCGACGAACGCCCCACGGCCGAGACGCTCTCGGGATGCTCACCCAGCCACGACCCGAGGATCGCCAGGTCGTGGGGAGCGAGGTCCCAGATGACGTTGACGTCCGAGCGGTGGATGCCCAGGTTGACCCGGGAGGACTGGACGTACACGGGCGTGCCCACCTGGCCCTGCTCGATCAGCCGCTTCACCGCCTGGACGGGCGGGCTGTACAGGAACGTGTGCCCCGCCATCACCAGCAGATCGTTGCGGCGGGCCAGGTCGACGACCTCGCGCGCCTCTCGCGAGGTGATGGCCAGTGGCTTCTCCACCAGGACGCTCTTGCCGGCCTCCAACGCCTGGCGGGCCAGCTGGGCGTGGGTCTTGACCGGCGTGGCCACGACCACGGCGTCGATGGCGGGATCGTTCAGGATCTCCTGGAACTCGTGGGTCACGACGGTGGACGGATAGTGCCGGACGATGCCCTTCAGCCTGGCGTCGTCCAGGTCGAACGCCACCACCCGATCACAGATGTCCAGGCCATGGAGGTTCCGGACTAGGTTCGGCCCCCAGTAGCCGACGCCGATGACGGCGACGTTCACCGAGGCCCTCGCGAGGCGATGCGTGGATGGTTCATGGAAGCTCGACGAGTGTACGGGCCTCCCCGACTACTTGACCTGGACGGTTCCCCCGGCGGCCTCGAGCTTCTCCTTCGCCGCCTCGGCCTGCTCCTTGGGCACGCGCTCCAGCACCGGCTTCGGCGCCCCGTCGACCAGGTCCTTGGCCTCCTTCAGCCCCAGGCTGGTGAGCGCCCGGACCTCCTTGATGACCTGGATCTTCTTGTCACCGGCGGCGGTGAGGATCACGTCGAACTCGGTCTGCTCCTCGGCCTCCTCCTCGGCGGCTGGGCCGCCACCCCCGCCGGGAGCCACCGCCACCCCGGCCATCATGGGCGCGGCGGCCTGGATGCCGAACTCCTCCTCGATCTTCTTGGAGAGGTCGGCCGCTTCGATGATGGAGAGCTCCTTGATCGCATCGAGGATCTCGTCCACGGACAACTTGGCCATCAGCGTTCCCTCCTTCTTCGTTCCTCGGGTTTCCTCGCCCCGGCTCCTCACGCCACCTGGCGGCCCCGCTCGGCCAGCGCGTAGGCCAGCCTCTGCAGCGGGGCCTGCAGGAGGTAGGCGATCCGCGCCACGGGAGCCTGCAGGATGCCGGCGACCTTGCCGACGGACGTCTCCTTGGTCTCCAGCGAGGCCAGCGCCCTGGCGCCGTCCTCACCCAGGATCGTCCCGTCGATCAGCGCGCCCTTCACCACCAGCGCTGGGAACCTCCGGGTCAGGTCCAGCACGGACTTGGCCCCGGCCACGGCGTCGTCGGAGAAGAAGGCGATGGCGGTCGGTCCCTCCAGTAGGGACACGGCCTGTTCCAGCCCGGCTTCCCGGACGGCGATGCGGGTCAGGGTGTTCTTCACCACGGCGAAGCTGGCCTGCGAGGCCCGAAGGGTCCGCCGGAGCTCGGTGGCATCCTTCACCGTCAACCCGCGAAAATCCGCGAACATCGCCCCGTTGGCCGATCGGAACCGCTCGGTGAGCTCCTTGACCTTGTCGATCTTGTCCTGTCTCGGCATGACACCTCGTTCCCGCGAGCGAGCCCTCCACAAAACGAAACGCCCCCGCCAGACCGGCGGAGGCGAGGAGCCAATCCTCGAACCACGGCCTCGGCAGGTACCCCTTGGGAGGGATTGTGCGTTCCGCCCCTGCTGTCTGCGGCAGGCCCGAGACTACGGTCGGTGGGCCGGTAGCGTCAACCGTCCGGGCCGCGGCTGCAGACGTGGCTCTGGGAGCCGGAGCATCTTCCGCTCTCACCCGCTACCCGGCGCGCTTGCCCTGGCGCCAGGGCCTCGCGTGAACCCCTTCCTGGCCTTCACCATCCAGGATCGTGAGATGCCGCTCACGGGTCCCCGCCGCGGTCCACAGGCCGTGTTGCTCGGGGTCATAGCGCTCCGGGCGTCCATCTGACCGTCGGTATAGGAGGTCGCGCGGCTCGGGGATGTGCCGGCGTTCCGTGTC
>JBKPBM010000311.1:0-3396 GCA_046744325.1 Actinomycetota bacterium
ATTCTGAGCGGGTGCTGGCGGCGGCATTCATCGGTCCATGGTTCCCCGCGAGCCGACTGGGCGGGCTGCGTTGGCGGATCATGGCCCATCCACGGCTGGGAAGGTTGCTCTTTGGGCGGCCACTCCTGCCACGCTGGTGGCTGAAGTTCAACGCCGCGCACTGGCATGCCGACTACGACGACTTCCTGGACTGGTTCATCGGCGTCCGCATGTTCAACACTCGCCACTCGACGAAGCAGATCGAGGATGCAATCGCATGGGCGCGCGAGACCGACCCGGAGTCGCTGATCGCCAGCGCCATCGCCGGGTTCGCCGCGCCGGCGACACGCTCCAGCTGGCGCTGGCCCGCAGAGTGCGCTGCCCGGTGCTCGTCATCTCCGGGACCAACGACAAGATCACCGCCCACGCCAACGCCAAGGCCTTGGCGAAAGCGACGGGCGGCGACCTCGTGGGGGTCACCGACGGTGGCCACTGCCCGCAAGCACGCAAGCCGGTCCCGGTGAATCTCGCACTGCGCGACCTGGCCGAGCGGCGGACCGGCAAACCCGGCGTGCTTCTCGGCGTCCTTCCCCATAGCCAGAGCGCTCCGGTCCTTGTGCGAATCGGTTGGACCTTCGTTCCTCGAGCTGGGCCACAACCTTACCGACCAACCCCGCGTCCCCCGGTCCCGCTATTGGCGGCAGACTAAGGCCTGGGTGATGAAGCCCAGCACCCGACAGGTCATCGTGACGGGGATCCCGTCGGCGGCAAGGTCGCGGACCAGCGGGTACATCATTTTGGGTTGAGCCCCTGACCGAGGTAGACCGCTGCACGGCGCAGGACCTCGTTCTCCTGCTCAAGCAGGCGGTTGCGCTTGCGCAGGTCGCCGATCTCGGCCTCCTCGGCCAGCGTCAGGCTCTCCCGCATGCCGTCTTCGATCTCAGCGCGCTTGACCCAGCGGTGCAGGCACGACTCGGAGATCCCGAAGTCCCTCGCGACCTGGCTCATCTGAGCCTGTCGCGGAAGGGCCACCGCGACCACGTCGGGACGGAACTCCTCGGGGAACGGCTTGGGCAGTTGGTGCCTCCTTCCCGTGAGGGTGATCCCCACAGATCAGGAGTCAACCAAACCTGGGGCAGTCCCTTCCATTCCCGAGCGTGCGCGGGGAGGAGACTGCTTGAGATGGGTGGGTCCGCAGTCGATCGCCGATACACTCCCAGGATCGAATAGGGAGTCTAACAAGGATGCGGAGCTCCAAGGATCATGGTTCACCAGTTGATGGAGGGGCCCGCCCGCGGAGGGGGGCCGGCTCCCAGGATAGAGGGGCCCACCTCAAGCCGGAGGGGTCGACCGGGACAACCCTCGCTGAGCTAGAAACGCTGGCCGCAGAATTGAAAGGGGAACGGGCCCAAGCCCTGGCAACGCAGCCTCCCGAGTTGGCACGCGCGACCCACAAACCCCCATCTCGGTCGATGGGTTCACCGTCTCCGGAGGATCTCTGTTGCAGTTTGACGGTTACGACCGCGGCACCAATCAGGCCAGGTTCAAGACCGTGCTGTCCGGGCGGTCGATGCAGTTGCTTGCCCACGTAGTTGAAGGCGGTGCGATCGTCGCGGTGCGCGCCCTGATCTCGTTCGGGCCTCGACCAGCCACCCCTTACGACATCCCGTCCCAAGTGGCGGTGAACACTGGCAAGGGGGCTGAGGAACTGACGAGGATCACGGGAATTCCCTGGACTCCCCAGCAGGCAGGGACCGCCGGGCGGTGGTTGGCAAGCGCGGCATCAGCGGACGCCCCAGCGGTCCGGATCGTGTCCTCTCCACGGTGGTCAGGGAACTGGCTGCTCGTTCCCGGCGTCAACACGGTCTCGCTCGGACCTCCCACGGCTTACGGAACGGTTCAAGGCGAGGAATCAGATGCCTTGCCCGCCTGGCACGAGGTGATCGGGGCCGGAGAGCAGAGCCCGCGCCTCGCTGTCTTCGTGGGGGCTGCCATCATCGCCCCGTTCATTGGCCGCCTCGGCCTGGATGTTCGAGGGTTCATCGCCAACGTCTTCGGCAACCAGAACAGCGGCAAGACGGAGAGCCTCCGGACGGCCTGTGCCGCCTTCGGTGTCCCTCGAGAGAATCGTCTTCTCAGGGACTGGCGCGGTACGTCAAACGCGCTGCTCGCCGAAGTCCGAGATGCTGGGATTCTCCCGGTGTTCATGGACGACACGTCGAAGATCACGGCCGAACGAGCCAGGGACGCGGACCAGGTCATCGAGGACATGGCCTACGCCGTTTCAGGCGGCCGAGACAAGAGTCGCCTTCGCCAGGACGGAACTCTGCAATCGGCCGCCTCCTTCGAGACAGTGGTGCTGTCAACCTCGGAAGCGCCCATCCTCTCGGCGGGGCGAAGCGGCATGACCTCGCGGGTCGTTGAGATCGAGGCCCCATTGATCAATCTTGGCAACGCCGCCGATTCGGCCAAGCTCCAGAGGCGACTTGAGGACCTCACGGCCAGACACTGCGGCTGGCCGCTGCGGTGGATTCTCAGAGGAGGAATGGAGATCGACGATATCCACCGAATTCTCCGGCGGCCCGAGTATACCTACGTCGAGAGTGGTGACCCTCTGGAGCGCGCGGCCCGCAACTTCGCGGCGTGCGCGCTGGGATGGAACATCCTGGCGGTAGCGGCAGACTACCCGAACCAGCCGGGTGGCGAAGTACTGGGCCGCTCTGTCTTCGGGGAGTTCCAAGCGCACGCGCAGGCCGTCGGGATACTCCAGGAGGACCGGCTCTGGGCCGCGTTGCCCGACTTCATCCTTCGGAACGCGCGTCGGATCGAGGGGATGGGATACAGGGCCGGCATGGACGGCGATGTGATCGGCCGGATATTGAAGGACGGGGGTGTGGCCCTGCTTCCGGCCGAAGTGAAGAAGCTCGCAGGAGAGATTGGGCTTCGCGATCCCACAACGGCGCTCGGGGGGCTGGCGAAAGATGGGCGGCTGAGGCGCGATAGCCAGGGGAAGCTCACGGATAGCGTCAGGATTGCAGGCAAGAGAGTTCGGGCCTATCTGTTCGAGGGGCTCCTGCCGGACGCGCCGGACGATGACTCTGTCCCACCCTGAGGGGTGGGACGCGGGCGCCGAAACCGGTCTCTGGACCGATTCCGATGTTGTCCCACCTCCCGGTGGGACGGATTTGAGACGTCTGACGTGCGAAAATGCTTGTCCCACCTCATTGTTCTGGAGATAGGTGCTAAGTGCATCGTCCTCCTAGGAGGTTCTCCGCAGACAGGTGGGACAACCACAAAGGGGAGTCAGCCGGCGCCTCAGCTTGGCCGAGTTGCCTGATCTAGGAGATCACCCCGAGCTGAGGGGGTAGGGACGAGCGCACGCAAACGCTCGGCGCCTTTCAGACCACGGACCAGCTA
>JBKPBM010000236.1:0-5103 GCA_046744325.1 Actinomycetota bacterium
AGGAAGAGAACAGCCGACTCCTCATCCAGGTCGGGACGCCGTTCCAGCTCAAGGAGGTCCCCGACGGTGGGGAGGCGGACCTCGATCCGCAGATCGCCGGCGGTCACGGTGAGGGTTTCGGGAGGGTCCACCTGGTCGCTCAGGAGGGCCTCGATCGTCGTTCCGACCTCCATGACCTGCCCACAGGCCGGGCACGGCACCACCCCAGAGAGCTCCGGCCCGAACGTCGCGCGCCGCAGCTCGAGGAGGTCGCCGCCCTGGCGGCCGACGGTCGTCGCGGCCAGCGAGTCGGTGGCCAGGTCCGGCCTCGCCCTGGCGTGCAGGACCATGGACCGCCCGACCGGGCCGAGCGGGTACCCCTGTTCCCAGACGTCCAGGACCTCGGCGGCGGACAGCCCGTCCATGCGGGGCGCCCGGTCAGGCGAAGACGGGCTCGGCCGGCTCCGTGACCGCCTCGTCGCGCTCGAAGCCCTCGTTCTCCAACTTGATGTGCTGGATGGCGACGGCGTTGGCGTTGGCGTCGAGGTCCGGCAGCGCCTGGTACTCGGAGACCCAGCACCGGTAGACGTGGTAGGAGATCACCAGCTGGCCCGCCTCGTTGTACAGCTCGATGATGATGTCCTTGCGGAAGTCCTTGAGCGACGATTCCGCCCCCAGGCCCGTCCCGAACTTCCAGACCTTGTTGGCCCAGGCCTCGAACTCGAGGTCGTGGGTCACCCCCCGTTCCAGCGTGATGGCGTCGTACTCGGTCCGGCCGGGGCTCTTGCGGCTGGAGCTGGGGTCGCCTCCCTCCCGATGCTTGACCACCTCGGTGGTTCGCTTGAGGCCGCCGACCTTGCTCACGCCGGCCACGTAGCGCCCGTCCCACTTCACCCGGAACTTGAAGTTCTTGTAGGGGTCGAATCGCGTCGCGTTGACGGTGAACTGGGCCATGCGCTCCCTCCTTAGGTGGCGATCTGCCCGGCGATCTGCTGGATCTGGATGACCACGAACTCAGCCGGCTTGAGCGGGGCGAACCCGACCACGATGTTCACCACCCCCCGGTCGATGTCGTTCTGCGTCGTGGTCTCCTTGTCGCACTTGACGAAGTACGCCTCCTGGGGCGTCTTGCCCTGGAAGGCCCCCTGCCGGAAAAGGTCGTGCATGAACGCGCCGACGTTCAGGCGGATCTGGGCCCAAAGGGGCTCGTCGTTGGGCTCGAACACCACCCACTTCGTGCCCCGGTACAGGCTTTCCTCGATGTACAGGGCCACCCGACGCACCGGGATGTACTTCCATTCGGATGCCTGCTGGTCCGCTCCGTCCAGCGTCCGGGCCCCCCAGCACACCGTGCCGAAGATGGGGAACGTGCGAAGGCAGTTGATGGCCACCGGGTTCAGCACGCCGTTCTCGGCATCGGTCAACCGGTACTCAAGGGCCTGCACCCCTCGGAGTCCGGCCTCGGTGCCCGCCGGGGCCTTCCACACCCCCCGCGTCGCGTCGATCCTGGCGAACAGGCCCGCGATCGTCCCGCTGGGGGCGATGGAACGAAGCCGGAACCCGTTCAGCGGATCGGCCACCCGCGGCCGTGGGTAGTACAGCGCAGCGTTCTTGCTGCGAAGGGTGCCGTTCGCGTCGAGATACGTGCTGATCTCGGCGACCTGTTCCCTCGGGTTGGCCGCCGGCTCCGGCACGTCCAGGATGTAGAAGGCCCGGCGCTGGCTGCAGTAGGCCTCGGCCTGAGCCGAGACGTCGGCGGCAGCCGTGTCCGTCAGCAGCATGGTGTCCGGGATGCACAGGATGTTGAACAGGTCGACGTCCTCCAGGGCGAACAAGCCGGTCTTGGACGCCTGATCTCCCTTGAGGGCGTCGCCGTCCGGGAGGTCGCCGTCCTCGCCCGACTGAGCTCCTCCGCCGGGGATGTCCTGCGCGCCGATGGCCGAGGACGCGCCCAGCACGTACTGCTGGACGTTGGCGATGGGCTGGGCGAAGCCCAGGTCCGTGCCCAGCGTGTCGCCGAGCTCGATGATGTCGTCCGTCGCGCCGGAGTTCGTCTTCACCAGCAGGAACTGCGAGGTGGAGGCGCTCCCCATGACCGCCACCGTCACGTCCCCGAGCGACGGATCGGCGCTCCGGATCTTCGCCTGGAGGGTCGCCGCCAGCTCGGCCACGGTCCCGTGAGGATCACCGCCCAGGGTGAGTCCGGATGCCGTGAGGCTTCCGTTCACCGTGACGTCCATCGTGTCGCTGTTGGAGACGGCGCCGGGATTGGTGATCGCCGCGCTCACCGTCCCGGTCTGGGCCGGGCGGTCGAGGGGAGGGGAGCCGGCCAGAGCCAGGGTGATCAGCGCCGATCCGCCGTTCACCACGTCCACCGCGAAGTTCGGCTGGGTGGGATCCATCGACAGGTTCAGGAACTTCTCGGTGCTGACCACCTGGGTCGTTCCTCCGGTGGTGCTGACCTCGGTCACGGTCAGGTTGAAGGTCGTGCCCGGGTCGGTGGTGGCGTCATCCACCTCGATGCGAAGGTTGTTGCCCCACTCGCCGTCGCTGGCCGCGGTGGCAATCAGGACGTCGGTGCCGCCGACCTCGTCCATCAGGACGATCGACGCCGCTTGTGGCGTGCCCGACGCCACTCGGATCACCCATGCCTCCGTTCCCCCGTTCAGGAAGAACTGCTGGATCGCGTACGCCGCCTCGCTCTGGGCGGTGGGTGCGCCGAACGACCGCTCGACGTCGGCCTGGCTGAACACGTGTACGGCCTTGTTCATCGGACCGCGGCTGAAGTAGCCGAGGAACGCGGCCACCGACGTGGAGACCCCGGTGATCGTATGGACCCCGCTCGGGAGCTCCTCGATGTAGATCCCCGGGTACGTGGTGATGGGCATGCTCGCCTCCTTGCGGTTCGGACGACAGCGCCGGCCAGAGAGGGGGCAGCGTCTGCCCCCGGCGTCACGCGAACATCACCGCTGCGTCACCTCCAACGACTGGCGTCGACTGCCGTCGCCGGAAGGCGGGGGGATTGCTCGGGTAAACGTTTGTCCGCTCTTCCGGTCCCTTGGGGCCGGGAACACTATGTGGACGATGGATGTGAAGGCGGGCCGAAGGGTCGAACTGGAGCGTCTCTATCGTGAGGAGGGCAACCGTCTGTGGTGGGCGTTGCTTGCGTATTCGGGGGATCGGGAGATCGCCAGCGACGCGGTGTCCGAAGCCTTCGCCCAGGCCCTGCGCCGAGGCGAGGCCCTGACCTCTCCCATGGCCTGGATCTGGAAGGCCGCCTTCCGGGTGGCCGCCGGCGAGCTCCAGCGCCGGAACCGTCTCGCGCCCCTGTCGGATGAGGGGAGCTACGAGATGGCCCCGGCAGGCGCTCTGCTCGCCGCATTGAAGAAGCTCTCGCCACGGCAGCGCGGGGTCATCGTCCTGCACGACTATGCGGGCTACCGGCTGACCGAGGTGGCGGAGATCCTGGGAACTGCGGGGCCGACGGCACGCGTGCACCTGCATCGAGCGAGGAAGCGGCTCCGGGAATTACTGGAGGACCGCGATGAGTGACGCCCTGATCCACCTTCGCGACATCGAACGGGTCGCCCCACCCGACCTCTGGCCGGACATCGAGACGCGGGTGCCCCGCCGGGCCGGGCCGGAGCCGGAGGCCGGGCTTCGCCGGCGACTGGTGGTGATCCTGGTGGTCCTGGCCATCGCCGCGGCCGCCATCGCCCTGGCCGTCCGGGCATTCCTGCCGAGCAGACCGCCGGTGCCCATCTACCCCGGACCCGGTGGGTTCCTGGTCACCGTGTTCCCGGCGCAGGGCAACGGCAACGCCCAGATCGTGGCCGTGACGGCCGACGGGCGGGTCTCCGGCCCCCTGACCTCGTGCCATCCGCCCGCCTGCCTCCGCGACGTCGGACCGGCGCTGTCGCCCGACGGCACCAAGGTGGCCTTCTCACGCGTCGTGGGGCGCATGCAGGGATCGATCTGGGTGATGGACCTGCAGCGACGAACCCCCCGCCAGATCACGACCTGCGCCCGTCGGGCCTGCGTCGACGAGCACCCGCAGTGGTCGCCCGACGGATCGACGATCGTGTTCCAGCGCCGGCTGAGCGGGACGAAGGGCCCGGAGGTGTTCGTGGTGAGCGCGGAGGGGTCGGGCCTGCGGCGGGTGACCAATCTGCGGGGCTGGTATCCGACGTGGTCCCCGGACGGCTCCCGGATCGCATTCGCCAGCCCCAGCGTCGGGCTGTTCGTGGTGAACCAGGACGGGTCGGGCCTGCACCAGATCCTGTCCTGCCCGGCCGCGCACTGCCACACGCCGGTGCAGCTGGCATGGTCGCCGGACGGCTCGCAGATCGCCTTCGCCAACGTCTATCCGCCCGAAGAGATCGCGGCGGTTCGGCCGGACGGCTCGGGGCTGCATCCGATCATCGCGTGCGCCCAGCTCGGCTGCGGCAACGTGTGGTCGCCGGTGTGGTCGAAGGACGGGAAGCGGCTGGCCTTCATCGCCCAGACGGGGCATGGCGCCGTGACGAACCAGGCGCGCATCTATACGGTGGACCGGGACGGCGGCGGGCCTCGAGAGGTGGCCGGTGTCGGCAGCGGCTATGGATTCGCATGGGAGGGATGAGGTGATGATGAGGCGCGTGTTTCGAACGGGAGCCCTGGCCTCGCTGTTCGTGCTGGTCGCGCTGTCCTCCGGCTCCGGAGCGATGGCGACCAGCATCATCGAATACCCACTGGACACCACGGCCCACCCCGCGCGGATCACGCTGGGCCCCGACGGGGCGATGTGGTTCACGGAGTACCAGGGCGACAAGATCGGGCGCATCACCTCGACCGGGGTGATCACGGAGTTCCCGGTGCCCATCGGGACCAACCCGGACGGCATCGCCACCGGCCCCGACGGGAACCTCTGGATCATGGAGGGGACCAGCAACAACATCGGGCGGATGACCACGTCCGGTGTGCTCACCGAGTTTCCGGTTCCCACTCCGGACTGCAAGCCCGAGGACATCATCGCCGGCCCCGATGGCAACATGTGGTTCACCGAGTTCCGGGGCGACCACTTCGGGAAGATCACCATGGACGGGCAGATCACCGAGTACAGCTTCCCGAGCCCCGATGCCGCCC
>JBKPBM010000162.1:0-11898 GCA_046744325.1 Actinomycetota bacterium
TCGATCGAACCGGGCGGATCGCCCCGGATGCGTTCCGCCGCACCGTCCGGGTGTTGGAACGCTACTGCCGGCGGGCGCGCGCGCTGGGGGCCGAGCGGATCCACCTGGTCGCCACCAGCGCCGTTCGGGACGCCGAGAACCGCGACGACCTCGCCCGTGTCGTCGAGGCCCTCACCGGCGAGCCCATGGAGGTGGCCGGGGGCGACGATGAGGCGGCGCTGTCGTTCATGGGAGCTACCCGAGGCCTCGAGGCCGAGTCCCCGTACCTCGTTCTTGACATCGGCGGAGGCTCGACCGAGTTCGTGCTGGGGTCGGATGAGCCAGAGGCGACGGTTTCCGCCCAGATCGGCAGCGTGCGGCTGACCGAGCGCTACGTCCATACCGACCCGCCGTCGTACGAGGAGTTGGACAGGCTGGACCTCGCCGTCACCTCGGTCCTGCATCAGGTCGAGGACCGCATCCCCGTGCACGATGCCCGGACGTTGGTGGCCGTGGCGGGCACGGCCACAACGGTGCAGGCCATCGCCCTGCACCTCGAGGAGTACGACCCCGAGCGCATCCACCGGAGCGTCCTGTCCCGGGACGATGCCCTCCGCGTGTTCCGAATCCTGGCCGACATGACCACCGAGGAACGCCGGGCCATCCCCGTGATGCCGCCGGGCCGGGAGGACGTCATCCCGGCCGGGGCGGCGATCCTGGTGGGGGTCATGCAGCGATGGGGGTTCGCCGAGGCCCTGGTCTCGGAGACGGACATCCTGGACGGGATCGTGCTCCGAATGGTGCTCTAGCCTCGGCGGTCCCGCCCTGGTCAGGAGATCACGGAGCTGCCCTCTAGGCGCGGCGGAACCCCTGGCTACGCTTCGAGATGGAGCCTGCCGGCTCAGGCCCGCCAGTTGTCGTGACCGGCACGCCCTGGCCCGCGGGGCGCGACGCCAGGAGGTGGCCAGATGGCGAAGCGATCGTTCCGGTTCGGCCTCCCCATCCTCGTCGCTGCGACGATGCTGTCCGCGGCGCGGTCGCCAGCGACGGCGTCGGAGGGGGTCTTCGTGAAACAGGTCCACTTCGGCCAGTCGTGCTCGAGCGGGATCGGAGTGGGAATCGCCTTCGACAATCTGTACCTCTGGTACTCGTGCTACTCGACGGGTGGCGACGACCTGTTCCGGGCCGACCCTCGAACGGGCGCGGTCAGCGCCTCGTACAACATCGCCGGAGGGCTCGGGGCGCTGAGCTTCGACCGAACCCGCAACGCCATCTGGGCGGGGGCCGGCGGGTCAATCAGAGACGTGTACCTCATCCAGCTCGACGACACGCATGGTGTGGTCTCTTCGGCCATTGCATTCAACAACGGGGCGGTGGGGTCCCTCGACGACGGGCTCCAGTACGACGGGACAGACGACACGCTATACATCAGCACGGATGGCTCCACCACGATCTGGCACTTCGACACCTCGGGGAACGAACTGGGCAGCAGCTCGTGGGCCGGTAACGAGTGCTACAACAGCGGCGTGGCCCAGGGTGGCGGCATCATGTTCGAGGCCTCGAGCGACTGCGCGGAGGTCGTGGTGGCGGACAAGGCGTCTCCCAGCGCGATGATCGCTCACTTCGCCACCGATATCGCTCCAGGCGACGAACGCGACGAGGATATGGAGTGTGACACCCACACCTTCCATCAGGGCCACCGGCTCAAGGACGTGATCTGGATCAAGCAGGCCTACACGGACGTGGTGAACGCCTTCGCCATCCCGCTGGGCTCCTGCGGCGATGGGGGTTTGCCTCCCGGGTAGGACGCCGATCGGGGCAACCGCGGCCATGCTCGGTTCGTGGTCGAGGGTAACCCGGGGCCGCTAACCTGTCGGCTCCGACATGCCCAATCGACGAACCCGAGACCGCCACCTGGCCAAGCTCGCCGCGCGACGTGCGGCCGAACGCCGTCGCAAGCGCCGGCAGCGGCTGCTGGCCGGCGGCATCGGCGTGGCGGTGGCGGCGGCCGGGCTCGGGGTGGGGCTGTTCCTGGTGCTCTCGGGGGGTCATCCAAAGAAGGCGGCCGCCGGCAAGAAGAGTCCCTCGCCCACGCCCAGCGCCTCGGCCTCCGCCCTCCCGGTCGCCTGCGGAGGAACGGTGCCGAAGGCGGCCTCCGTGACCAAGCCGCAGTTCGCCAAGGCGCCCACAGTGAGCATCGACACGGCCAAGACGTACACGGCAACGTTCACGACCTCGTGCGGCGACATCGTCATCCAGTTCGACCCCGCGCTGGCCCCGAACACGGTGAACAGCATGGTGTTCCTGATCAAGAAGCACTTCTACGACGGGCTGATCTTCCACCGGATCGCCAAGGACTTCGTCATCCAGGGCGGGGACCCCAAGGGCGATGGGACCGGCGGGCCCGGCTACAAGACGGTCGACACGCCACCCGCTGACGCGAAGTATCCGAAGGGAACCGTGGCGATGGCCAAGGCCGGCTCGGAGCCGGCGGGCACCTCGGGGAGCCAGTTCTTCATCGTGACGGGCGCCGATGCCCAGTCGGCGCTGGCGCCGAAGGGCCAGGGCCCCCAGTACGCCATCGTGGGCCACGTGGTCAAGGGGTTGGCCGTGGTCGACAAGATCGCGGCGCTTCCCATCGAGGGCGGATCGACGGATGGCCGCCCGGCCCAGACCGTCTACATCGAGAAGGTCACGCTCAAGGTCTCGTGAGGCCGCGTCGCACCTGGCGGCGAGCCGCTCCTACCAGTCGACGGTCGCGTCGGCCCCCGCGACCGGCTCGCCCAGCGATCGGGCGGCGGTGCCGTCGGCGTCGGTCACCCACAGTTGGAGGGTCTCCGGCTGGGGCCCCTGGCGAACCACTGCGATCTGGCCGCCGTCGGGCGACCAGTCGGCCGCCACGACATCGGAATCGTCCAGCAGCCGCCGGGGCGACGACCCGTTGGCCCTGGCCACCCACAGCTCGCTCCGGGGGTGGGCGCCGGTGGTCCTGCGCACGAACAGGAACTCGGAATGGTCCGGCGACCACTTGGGGCTCGAGGCGTGCCCGAGGTGCGTGAGCTGCCGGAGCCCGGACCCGTCAGGCTTGATCGACCAGATGTCGCTGGCTTCGGTCGACGCGCAGCCGCCCGCCTGGGCACAGTCCAGGACCAGCCCGTTGAACAGGATGGCCCGCCCCGGCCGCCAGGCCATCTCGAGCGGCGCCAGCGTCTCGGGGACCGACAACTCAAGTGGCGTGGCGCCGGATACGGGCGAGACCCAGAGGTGCATGCCGTCGCCGTAGACGAGCCGGGCGCCGTCGCCGCTCCACGCCGGCATCGAGATCGACTGGCCCTTGACCAGGGTCTGGTCGTGGCCCGTGGAAACGTTCTCGAGGTGGATCCCTGCGTTGCCGAAGGCGATGGTGGCGTGGTCCGGTGACCAGGCGGCGTAGCCAGCCTGGAAGTCGGAGAGGCCACTGACGAGCGTACGAACGGTGCCCGAGGTCGGGTCGATGAGGTAGATCGTGTCGGCCAGCACGGACAGCGCGATGGCGTTGCCGACGTCGAACCGGGGCGTCTGGCCCACGGTCGAGGGGGCGCGGGGGAGCCGCAGCTCACCGCACGCCGCAAGCAGCAGACAGGCCATCGCGAAGGGAAGGACTGGCCGCTTCCCTCGCGTCATGTCGTTCCGTGCTCCTCGGGCTCTCGGGCTCGCAGTGTACCCCCGCCTTCGTGGGGTACACGGGATGCTGGCTCCTCTTTCGTCCCGGGACCCCGCCTCATCGACGCACCGGCGCGAGCCCCGGTTCCCAGGGGTCGGCCGCAGCCGCGACGGTAGACTCTGTGCACCGCCCGGGTGTCGGAATTGGCAGACGTAGCGGCCTTAAAAGCCGCGGCCCGAAAGGGCATGTGGGTTCGAATCCCACCCCGGGCACGTTGCGGCATCGACCGACTAATCCGTCGAGTCGAGGAGATCCCCGATCAGAGCGGCGATCTCCTCGTCTTGGAGGGAGACGCCCCGCTCGTACTCGGCTTGGAACGACTGGTCCCCCAGGACGAGCCGAGCACGCCTCTCGATCTCGCCGATGTCCCGAAGGTCAAAGCGATTGTATGGAGTCCCGGCCCGCTCCACGACTCCCGCGCTCGCCCCCAGCAGCGACGCCGCCAACTCCATCCGTTCATCGATGGCGGCCAGCCCGGCAGCCGCGATGGACGGAGATCCCAAGGCAACCCGATCATGCCCTTCCAGAGCCGTGAGGGCCTCACGGAGGGAGGCCACGGCGCCATCTCGGTCACCCAGGTGGAACGCCGACAGGCTGAGCATGAGGTGAGTCTGGAGCTCATCGAAGGAGCTGCCGATCAGGGGAAGGACTTCGAGGCATAGCTCCCTGGTCTTCACGTAATCGCCTGCTCCATACGCCACCTCGGCGAGACCCTCCAGTGCGTGACCGATGCCCGCAGGATCTCCCAGGGCGCGTCGGAGCTCCAGTGCGCGTTGGCATTGATCTCGAGCCTTCTGGACGTCGCCTCGTTCGAGAGCGATCAAGCCGAGGTCTCTCACGGCCGCCGCCACCATACGGTCGATGTTTCGTCCTAAGACCTGAGCGCCCGGATTCGCCTCTCCGATGGAGACCGCCTCCTCCTTGAGCCCGATGGCGGTCTCATCGTCACCCGTGAACCGAAGGAGCTCGCTCACCGCGAGGAGGGCCGCCACCCGGTAGAGCGGATCGAGCTGGAGTCCTGACTCGACGAACCTCTTCGCCCAGGCGGATCCCTCATGTCCGTATCCGTGCACCAGCCAGAAGAACCAAAGACCGAGCAGCAGAGCCACGACCGTCTCGCCCTCTTCAACGTCGAACGCGTCGGCCAATGCCTGGCGCATGTTGGGAAGCTCGGCCGCGATGAAGGCGATCGCTTCCGGCTCCCCATTCCGGGTGTCCCCTGAGCGATGGAGGGCGGCTTGGCTGAAGAAGTTGCGGTACCGGAATTGGACGTCGACGCTCATCCCAGTCTCGGCGAGGCGTTCGGCAGCGAATTCGCGGATCATCTCGAGCATCCAGAACCTCACCTCGGTCGAGTCTCCGCGCCTGCGGATAAGGCTCTTGTCCAGAAGTGCCTCGAGGGCGTCGAGATCGGCCCGACACACGGCCTCGGCCGTTTCGATCGTCCACCCTCCGGCAAAGACGGCCAGGTTGGAGAACAGTTCCTGCTCTTCAGGCGAGAGCAACTCATAGCTCCACTGGATGGTTGCCCGAAGCGTCTGCTGCCGTGCTTCGGCATCACGTCCGCCCTTCAGATCAAGTCGCTTCGCGAGTCGGGTCATCAGCTGCTCGGGTTGCATCATCCTCATCCTGGCCGCGGCCAGCTCCAGAGCGAGCGGAAGGCCGTCGAGGCGGGCAACGAGGTTCCGGACCTCCGCCGTGGACTCAACCTGGCCTCCGACGGCCCGAGCGCGTTCGACGAAGAGGTCGGTCGCCTCCTCCTGGGCCAACGGGGGAAGATCGAAGTCGACCTCGCCCGAGACGCGCAGAGACTCCCGGCTGGTCACGAGGAGGGTGAGTGCTGGACAGGACCTCAGGAGCAGCGACACATGCGATGCAGCGGCGGGCAACAGGTGCTCGAGGTTGTCCAGAACCAGCAGGGTCTGGCGATCGCCGATCGTTCCGGCGATAGCGTCCAGGAGGCCCAGGTCACCGCGATCCTGAACGCCGAGCTGTTGGGAGATGGACGGGAGCATCAGGGAGGGATCACGTAGAGGGGCCAGGCCCACGAAGGTGGCTCCCCCAGGCATCTCGTCGGCGAGGCTCCTGGCCAGCTCGATGGCGAACCTCGTCTTCCCGGCTCCCCCCGGCCCGGTGATCGTGATCAGGCGAGGGCGTCGGCCGAAGAAGAGCGACGCGGCATCCGCAAGCTCACGCAGGCGACCGACAAAGCTGGACACGGGCGTGGGGAGCCGAACGGCGAAGGGGGAACGGAGCGGGGGGAACCTCCCTGGGCCGAGTTGATAGAGACGCTCGGGCGAGTCGATGTCCTTGAGTCGGTGCTCGCCGAGATCCGTCACGGGAAGTCTCGGAAGAACGCTCCGAGTGGCCAGAGAGATGACGATCTGACCGCCGTGAGCCAGGCTGGCGATGCGAGCGGCGCGGTGAACGTCCATCCCCACATACCCTTCCTCCGCGAGGGTGGGCTCTCCGGTGTGCAGGCCCATTCGAACCCTGACCGAGCCACCGGCGAGGGCGATCTGTACATCCTGGGCCGCCGCAGCCGCATCGGAGGCGCGGGGGAACGCCACGAAGAACGCGTCGCCCTGTGTATCGACCTCGAATCCGTGGTGGCGCTGCACGGCATCGCGCAGAACGCGGCGGTGTTCTCCGAGCTCGTCGGCGTATCGCTCCGGGCCAAGCTCGTAGAGCAGTCGCGTCGAGCCCTCGATGTCGGTGAAGAGGAAGGTGACGGTTCCCACCGGGAGATCGCGCATCCGGGTGAGCGTAGCGACAGCCCTTGAGGGCGTTCAAGGGCACGGAGGCAACGGCCGTGTCCCTGGTCACGCTCCTGCTGATACCGCTGACGTCATTCGCCGATGAAGCGGGTGGGTGGAGCTTCGCGAGCGGCCGGCCTCCCCATCTCAGCCCTGGTCATCTCGCCGGCCCTCCGGCGGACCGCACGTTGCCGCCTGACGCGGTCATCGGCTCAGTGCTCGGCCCGGGCGAGGTGGCGCAGCTTGTCCGGGTTGGCCACTGCGCGGATCGTCTGGACCTGGTCTTCGGCGATGTCCAGGGACACCACCAGTGCCGGATCGCCGTTCGGGTCGCTCCACACGCACCCGGGCTGGCCGTTGACCTCCGCGACCTTCATGGTCCACCCCGCCGACGTGGCCCGGTCCAACAGGTGGGGGATCAGCCGGCTCACTCGGTCCTTGCCGTGGACCGGCTCGGGGAACGCTCCCTGCACCCGGCCCCCGCCGTCGCCATACATGACGACGTCATCGGCCAGCAGGCGGATCAGTCCCTCCGTGTCGCCCCGCTCGGCCGCGGCGAAGAACCTCCGCCCCAGCTCGTCCCGGCGCTGGCGTGAGGCCTCGAAGCGCGGTCGCCCGTCCTGCACGTGCCGCCGTGCCCGCACCGCGATCTGCCGACAGTTCTCCTCGGTCTTGCCGACGATCTCCGCAATCTCGTCGTAGTCGTACTCGAACACCTCGCGCAGCAGGAAGACCGCGCGCTCGATGGGGGTGAGGCTCTCCAGGAGGACCAGGAACGCCATCGACAGCGTGTCGGCCGTCTCGGCGTGCTGGGCCGCGTCGGGCTCGGACCCGGTGAGGAGCGGCTCGGGGAGCCAGGGGCCGAAATAGCTCTCGCGGCGCACCCGCGCCGACCGCAGGTGATCGATCCCCAGCCGGGTGGTCACCGCGGATAGATAGGCCTTGGGCGACTCGATCGTCGTGCCGGCCCGCTTCTCGCGGTGGAAGCGGAAGAACGCCTCCTGCACGATGTCCTCGGCGTCGGTGACGCTGCCCACCATCCGATACGCGATGGCGAACATCAACGGCCGGAGCTTCTCGTACAGCTCTGCCACCCCGTTCTCCCGCGTTGCGATCGCTCTCATTCTGCCTCTCAAGACGAATCGCCCCACCCGCCCGTGACACCGGCGAGGAATGTCACGGGCGCGGGGATCGCCTCGTCTTCGATCTCGGCCAGAGCGAGACGGAAGGAGGCGGGTCAGATGTTCGAAGGCAACCAGATCGAGACGGAAGGGCTGGTCCGGGAGTTCAAGGGCGGCATCCGTGCGATCGACGGGGTCGATCTCTGGGTCCGGCCCGGCGAGATCTACGGGTTCCTGGGCCCGAACGGCGCGGGGAAGTCCACGACGGTGCACGTGCTCACCACGCTGCTCCCCCCGACGGGCGGGCGCGCGCGGGTGGCCGGGCTGGACGTCGCCGCGCAGGCGGGCCAGGTGCGCCGGGTGATCGGGGCCGCGTTGCAGGACGTGGCGCTGGATCCGCACCTCACCGGCCGCGAGCACACCCGCCTTCAGGCGAGCCTGCACGGTCTGGCGCGCGGCGTGGCGGCCGTGCGAGGTGCGGAGCTGCTCGAGCGCATGGGGTTGTCCGATGCGGCCGACCGGAAAGTGGCCACGTACTCGGGCGGGATGAAGCGGCGCCTGGACCTCGCCCTGGCGCTCGCGCATCGGCCGAGCGTGCTGTTCCTCGACGAGCCCACCACCGGGTTGGATCCGCAGAGCCGCGCGGCGCTGTGGGAAGAGCTGCGACGGCTGGCCCGGGAGGAGGGCGTCACCGTGTTCCTTACCACGCAGTACCTGGAGGAGGCCGACGTCCTCGCCGACCGGGTCGGGATCATCCACCATGGGCGGATCGTCGCCGAGGGGACGCCAGACGCGCTGAAGCGCGAGGTTGGCCGCAAGCGCGTCGAGATCGTTCCCACGTCTCAGGCGGATCGTCCGCAGGTGGCCGCGATCCTGGCGGCCTTCGGCGATCCCTACGACGGGAGACCCGAGGCGGTCTCCATCCACGTGCCGCCGGGACAGAACGGGGTCGAGGACATGGTCCGAGCCCTCGACCGGGCCGGCGTGGCCGTCGCGGACATGGCCCTGCACGCCCCGACGCTCGATGACGTCTTCCTGGCCAAGACCGGCAGGACACTCGAAGGGGCGGCCGACCAGGCGGAGGTGGCGGCATGAACGGCGCGTGGCTGCAGGTCGGCGCGTTGGCTCGACGGTCCGTGGTGCGGACCTTGCGGCAACCCGGCGCCATCGTCCCGGCCCTGGTGTTCCCACTGTTCTTCCTGGCGGTGGTCTCGGCGGGGGCGCGGTCGGCGGCGCGGCTCCCGGGGTTCCCCACCCACTCGTACTTCACGTTCTACCTGGCCGGGCCGTTCCTCCTGGGGACGCTGCTCGCCGGGGTGAACGCCGGGACGGACCTTGCGGTGGACGTGGAGTCCGGGTTCCTCGCCCGGCTGGCGCTCACCCCGGTCCGCCGAATCGGGGTCATCGCCGGGAACCTCGCCGGCACCCTCACCGTAGGGCTGATCCAGGTGGCGGCGTTCTTCATCGTCGGGGCGACCTTTGGGGTCCGGCTGGCGGCAGGCCCCGGAGGGGTCGGGGTGCTGGTGGCGCTGGCCCTGCTCATCTCGGGCGCGTTCGGGGTCCTGTGGGCGGCCGTGGGCCTCCGCACGGGATCGTCCGAGGCCGTCCAGGGCGCCTTTCCGCTGGGGTTCGTCGTCATCGGGTTCTCCTCGCTGTTCATCCCGCGCGCGCTGATCTCGGTGCGCTGGTTCAGGGACGTGGCCACGTGGAACCCGGCGTCATATCTGATCGAAGGGATGCGTTCCCTGGTGATCACGGGGTGGGACGGCCGGGCGCTGGTTCTGGCGTTCGCGCTGGCCGCCGCGCTGACGGCCATCGGGTTGGCCGGGGCGTCCTCGGCCCTTGGAAGGAGGCTCGGACGATGAACGGATCGACCCAGGATCGCGCGGGCGGCATCCTGACGTATGCGCGGGCTTCGCTCGCCATCGCCGGCAGAACGCTGCGAACCACGTTTCGAAACCCGGCCCTGCTGATGCCCCCGCTGGTGGCTCCGCTGATCTTCTTCGCCGTGGTCGGGGCGGGCCTGGGGGCCCTCGGTCGGGCCCCCGGGTTCGACTTCCCCGGCGGCTACACCTCGTTCAGCTTCGTGTTCATCCTGCTGAACGCGGCCAGCTTCGCCTCGGCGTTCGCGGGGCTGGCGCTGGCCCAGGACCTGGAGAGCGGGTTCTCGCGGCGCCTGATGATGGCCGCAGGACGGCGAAGCGCGCTGGTGGTCGGATACGCACTCACGGCAGTGGTCCGGGTGGCCCTCGGCGTGGCGGTGATCTTCGCCGTCGGGATGGCCGTGGGAGTGCGTCCCCACGGGTCGGGATGGAGCGTCGTGTGGCTGGTCGGTATCGTGTTTGGGTTCGGCATCGCGGTAGCGCTGTGGGCGATCGGCATGTCGTTCCGGACGCGCTCGGTGCAGGGAGCGCCGGCCACCCAGATCCCGGTCCTAATGGCGATGTTCTTCGCGCCTGCCTTCGCTCCGCTCGCCCTCCTCGGCGGGTGGATCCACGGAGCAGCGAGGTGGAACCCCGTCTCGTACCTGTTCGAGTCGGGACGGGGGTTCCTGGCCAACGACCCGGCGGGCGTTGGGTTGTCCCTGGCATCGATCGTGGGGCTGCTCACCTTGCTCACGGTGTGGGTGGCGACAGGGCTCCGCAGGGCGTCGAAGGTGGTGTGAGCGATGAGTGACACCCCGTGCCCGGACCGTCCCTGGCTGTGAGGACTCGTGATCGGCTTCCCGCTGTTCATGACCGGGGGCGTGCTGACGCTGACGTTGATCGGGGCACCGTTCGGCATCCCGATGTTCGCCGCCGGCCTCGGGCTGATGCTGTCCCGCAGGCCCTGCGCTGAATGAGGCTCGAACGGCGGCTCGAACCCGGGACTTCCGGCCCCTCGCCGGGTCGCGATGGCCTCCTATCGTGTCGGCGGGAGGAGGGATGTGCGATGGCGATCGACGAAGCCACTCGGGACGACGTCCTGCGGGAGCGGGCGATCAAGGTTCTGAAGAAGCGGCGGGACTTCTACGGGCACCTGCTGGTCTACACCCTGGTCAACTCCTTCCTGGTGGTGATCTGGGCCCTGACCGACGTTCACGGCTTCTTCTGGCCGGTGTTCCCCATCGTGGGCTGGGGCATCGGGGTTGTCATGAACGCGTGGGACGTCTTCCGCGACGAAGAGTTCGACGAACAACGGATCCGCCACGAGATGGAGCGCCTCCAGAAGGCGAGCTGAGACTCGGCGGGGCTGGCTCAGCCGGGGAGTGCATCCAGGAATGGGTCGACGGCCGCGTCGTTCTCGGCCATGCCCCAGACCTCGATGGCCTTGCCGTCCCTGACGTGGAAGATCTGAGCGTATTTCCACTCGACGATCGATCCGTCCGGACCCGTCGCCGTCGCCGTCCCGAGCGTCACGACATGGTCGTCGTTTCCGACGACGTCGTGGATGTCCACCGAGGGGGGGGCCGACAGGGCCTGGGTCTGCCGGGCGAAGAAGTCGAGGACGTTGGCCTTCCCCTCGTAGGTCCCGGCCCACTTGCTGTTGCCGCCAACGTGCCATTTCACGTCGTCGGCCATGTGCTGATCCATCCACGCCATGTCGCCCTTCTGAAACGCCTCGAAGCCCTCCCGGACGAGCGTGACGTTCGGATGTTCGTGGCTGGTCATGGCCACCTCTCCTTTCCGCGAGCCCCAAACCCTGTAGCCAGCAGCCTACCCCTCTGCGGGAAAGGGTGGAGGGCGCAGGCTGATCCCGCTCGCTTAGGCCGATGCTGGGGACGTAGGTTCCTCCCGCGTGTGCAGCCCTGGACGGGTGGAGGCGATGAACTCGAGCACCACGCGAACGAACTCCTGGGGCCGGTCGTGCTGGGGCCAATGTCCGACGTCCTCGAAGATGTGCAGGAGGCTGCCCGGCATGGCCTCGTGGGCGGCTCGGGCGTGGCGCACCGGAACGATCGAATCTCGCTCTCCCCAGATGATCAGGGTCGGCCTGAGGGCGGCCAGATGGAGGCGGTTCATGGCGCTGACCCGCTGGCCGGCGGGCTCCACCACGGAATGCAACGCGTGGAAGAAGGCTCGCCGGGTGTCGCCGTCGCCCAGCGATCCGTAGCCTTGCCAGACCTCATCGAAGGATGCGGGAAAGGGCAGTCCGACTCCCCGCAGCCACCTGACCATGGCCGTGGTTCGTGAATGCAGAGCCGGGGCAAAGGCCGGGGCGAGCAGGTGCTCGACTCCCGGGAAGCTCAGCGCGCGGAAGAGCAACCCGACCTCCCGCCCGAGGCCGCCGCTTCCAACGAGGACCAGCCGCTCACAGCGATCGGGGAACTGATACGCGAACTGCAGCGCCACGCCGCCCC
>JBKPBM010000159.1:0-3189 GCA_046744325.1 Actinomycetota bacterium
GCGCAGAACAGGTCGAAGGTGTGGTCGATCAGGCCGAACGGGTCGGTCGGGTAGAACTCGAAGCCGTGGACTCGAGCGAATCGCTCGAGTCCACGGCGGCGCCGGCCGGCTCCCCACCCGGTGAGCACCGCCAGAGCCAGCCCGATGCCGAGCACGACCAGCCACGCGACGAACATGGTGGTGTCATCGGGCCGGGCGGTCCGGCTCTGGAGCCGGAACGTTCAGGACGCCGACGCGCAGACGCAGAACTCGTTGCCCTCGGGGTCGGCCATCACGACCCACGTCATGCCGAACTCCGAGATCGGCTCGGGCGAGAGCTGAGTGGCCCCGAGCCCGATGACCCGCTCGATCTCACCGGGAAGGTCCTCGGTATCGATGTCGAGGTGCATGCGGTTCTTGCCGACCCTCGGCTCGGGAACCTTCTGGAGCAACACGTAGGGATGACCGGGCTCCTCGGGCTCGAGGATCACGTACGGCGGCTTCGACCGAGCGCTCTTGCAATGCAGCGCAGGCGACCAGAACTCCGACAGCTTCTCGGGATCGGCGCAGTCGAGCACCAGCGTGATGTGCATGCGGCCCATCGTAGCGAGGGAGGACCTGTTCTCGACGATGGTGTTGTCGTAGCCTCGACCGATCGTCCCTGGGGTGACGGGAGGTGGACGATGGCGACCGAACCCGCCACGACCGGACTTACCTACGAGGACCTCGAACGGTTCCCGGAGGACAACCTGCGACGCGAGCTCATCGATGGGGAGCTCATCGTGACGGCTGCTCCTCTCATACGCCACCAGCGGGTGGTCGCCGATCTCCTCACCGAGTTCGTCCTCTACGCTCGCCAGCACGGAGGCGAGGCACTGCCCGCGCCCACTGATGTCTGCTTCTCAGACATCAATGTGGTGGAGCCAGACGTGCTCTTCGTTCGAGCCGATCGTCTGGATCGCGTTGAGAGGAAGTTCATCCAGTCCGCCCCTGACATCGTGGTCGAGGTGTCCTCCCCCTCCTCCCGCCGTCTGGAACTGGTGCGCAAGCGCGAGGCGGACACCGACTGAGGCGGCTCGCTACGCCGGCGCGGTTTCCAGCACGCGGAAGGACAGGCCCTCACCGTCGCCCGACCGGTCGATCTCGACGACGTCGCCCTCCCCGATCTCTCCGGCCAGGAGCCTCATGGCCAGGGCGTCCTGGACCTCGCGCTGGATCAATCGCTTCAGGGGCCGCGCCCCGAACGCGGAGTCGTACCCCTTGACCGCCAGGTACTCCCGGGCGGCCGGGGCCAGCTCGACCGAGAGCTTCCGGTCGGCCAGGCGTTCCTGCAGCAGCCGGATCTGGATGTCCACGATGCCCGCGATCTCGTCCTTGCCCAGCGGGTGGAACACCAGGATCTCGTCGATCCGGTTCAGGAACTCCGGCCGGAACGTGGCCCGGACCTCGTCCTGGACCCGTTCGGCCTGTTGCTCGGACGACATGCCCGCCACCGAGAAATACTGCGAGCCGATGTTCGAGGTCATCACCACGATCGTGTTGCGAAAGTCCACCGTCCGCCCCTGCCCGTCGGTCAGCCGCCCGTCGTCCAGCAGCTGCAGGAGCACGTTGAACGCATCCTGGTGGGCCTTCTCGATCTCGTCGAGCAGGATCACCGAGTAGGGCCGGCGGCGGATCGCCTCGGTCAGCTGCCCGCCCTCCTCGTACCCGACGTACCCGGGCGGCGCGCCGAGCAGGCGGGACACCGTGTGGCGCTCCTGGTACTCGCTCATGTCGATACGGACCATGGCCCGCTCGTCGTCGAACAGGAATTCGGCCAGGGCCCGGGCCAGCTCGGTCTTGCCCACGCCCGTGGGCCCGAGGAACAGGAAGGAGCCGATCGGCCGGTTCGGGTCGGAGAGGCCGGCGCGGGAGCGGCGGATGGCGTTGGACACCGCGGTGACCGCCTCGTCCTGGTCGACCAGCCGCTGATGGATCCCCTCCTCCATGTGAACCAACTTCTGGACCTCGCCCTCCATCAGCTTCGACACGGGGATGCCGGTCCACTTCGACACCACCTCGGCGACGTCCTCCTCGTCGACTTCCTCCTTCAGCATCTTGGTGTCGCGCTGAAGCTCGGCGAGATGCGCGTTCTCCTCGTCGAGCCGGCGCTGCAGCTCGATCAGCCGGCCGAACCGGATCTCGGCCGCCCGCTCGAGGTTCCCGTCACGCTCGGCCCGCTCCCCCTCGGCCCTGGCCTGCTCGAGCTCGGCCTTGAGCGCGCGGATCCGGTCGATGACCTCTTTCTCCTGTTGCCAGTGCGCCTTCATCCCGCCGGACCGCTCCCGCAGGTCGGCCAGCTCCTGCTCGAGCTTCTCCAGGCGCTCGCGGGACGCCGGGTCCGTCTCCTTCTTGAGCGCCGCCCGCTCGATCTCCAGCTGCTTGATCCGCCGCTCGACCTCGTCGATCTCGATGGGCATCGAGTCGATCTCGATGCGCAACCGCGACGCGGCCTCGTCGATCAGATCGATGGCCTTGTCCGGCAGGAACCGGCCGGTGAGGTAGCGGCTGGAGAGGATGGCGGCACCAACCAGCGCGGCGTCCTGGATGCGAACGCCGTGGTGGACCTCATACCGCTCCTTGAGGCCCCGGAGGATGGCGATGGTGTCCTCGACGCTCGGCTCGCCGACGAAGATCGGCTGGAACCGGCGCTCGAGAGCGGCGTCCTTCTCGATGTGCTTTCGATACTCGTCCAGCGTGGTGGCGCCGATGGCCCGCAGCTCGCCGCGGGCGAGCATCGGCTTGATCATGTTCCCGGCGTCGACGGCCCCCTCGGCCCCGCCCGCTCCCACGATCGTGTGGAGCTCGTCGATGAACGTGATGATCCGCCCCTCGCTCTCGGCGATCTCGCGCAGGACGGCCTTGAACCGCTCCTCGAACTCGCCGCGGTACTTCGAGCCGGCCACCATCGCCCCGATGTCCAGGGCCACCACGCGCTTGTCCTTGAGGCCGTCGGGGACGTCGCCGTCGACGATGCGCTGGGCCAGCCCCTCGACGATGGCGGTCTTGCCCACCCCGGGCTCGCCGATCAGGACCGGGTTGTTCTTGGTCCGGCGCGACAGGACCTGGATGACCCGCCGGATCTCGTCGTCGCGGCCGATCACCGGGTCGAGCTTGTCCCGGCGGGCGAGCTCGGTGAGGTCGCGCCCGTACCGTTCGAGTGCCTGGTAC
>JBKPBM010000031.1:0-2143 GCA_046744325.1 Actinomycetota bacterium
GGGTCCGGGTCGTGCGCGGTCATGCCGGGAGCGATGCTGTCGGACGTCGTGCCGGAGCGGAAGTCCGGAACCGCGGTGGGGGTGTTCCGGTTCTTCGGCGACCTCGGATTCGTGTTCGGGCCGCTGGCGGCCGGGGCCACCGCCAGCGTGTGGGGGTTCAAAGCGGCATTCGTCGGGATGGCCGTTCCGGTGGCGGTCGCCCTCGCGCTGGTGCTCCGGTCGCCCGAAACCCTTGTGCGAGAGGTGACGTCGGCCGATCGCCCGACGTCGCCATGAGGTTCGTTCGCACCGCGACCCTGCAGGTCACGCCCGATCGCGTGTGGTCGTTGCTGGTGGACTGGGAGGCTCAGGCCTCATGGATGCCCGACGTCGCGTGGGGCCGAGTGCTCGGTCCTGAGCGAGAGCTCGGGGCTCGCATGGCCGTGCGCACGAAGGTCTTCGGGATCCCGGCGGCCACCGATGGGGTGACCGTGACCGCGTGGGAGCCACCTCGCCGGCTTCGGATCGAGCATCGCGGGGTGGTGAACGGGTGGGGCGAGTGGCAGCTCGAACCGGCGCCCGGCGGAGGCACCCGGTTCACGTGGGTAGAGGAGTTCCGGATGCCACCGCCGTTCCTGGGCGATCTGGCGCTGTGGATCTACTCGCCGTGGCAGCGGTTCATGCTCGGCCGCTCGATCCGGAACCTGGCCCGGCTCGCCGAAGCCGAGGGATCAGCCGCCTAGGGACCGAACGTAGGCCTCCAGGTCCGGGAGGTGGGCGAACGCGTGGCCGAACGGCCGCTGCGGCGCTCCAAGGATCGAGCTCAGCAGGGTCACCAGCGTCCGGCGGTTGCCCCGCGGAGTCTCGTAGAACGCCTTCGCGTTCCACTCCTCGTCGGACATCTCGCCGATCGAGGCCAGGAGTTCCAGGTGGGCTGAGCGCGCCTCGGCCACCACCCTTGCCAGCGGACCTTCTCGCCTCCTCTCGATCTCACGGGCGTTGAACACGACGACCTTGCCTGTCGCCGGAGCGCTGAACGGACCCTCGGGGCGTTCCATCCACGGCATGACGCCGGCCCTGAACTCCTCCAGCGTTCGGAGGGCGAGCTCCTCCCAGGTGGCGAGGTGGCCGATCAGGTCCTTCGCCGACCAGTCGCCGTCGCCGATGGTGGCCGGTCGCTCGAGCTCCTCATCGCTCAATCCGGCGACCAGCTCCCCCACGCGTGCATCGCCCTCCTGCAGCGTTGCAATCGCTTCATCGCGGGTCGGCCGCGCCATCCGCAGCTAACCGCCGGTCTTCGAGCCGGATGTGTTGGACCCTGGCTCGCGGGTCTCGTGGATCTCACGCTTGGGAACCGTCAGGTCCCACCACGGATGACGTGCCCGCGACGGCCCGCCCAGGTCCACGTGGATGTGCTTGATCTCCCGGTACTCGTTGTAGCCGATCTCCCCGTGTTCCCGGCCGATCCCCGACTGCTTGTAGCCGCCGAACGGGAAGCGCGGGTTGATCATGTGGTAGTCGTTGATCCACACGGTCCCAGTGCGCATCTGCTCGGCGACCTTGATGGCCCTGCCGTTGTCGCTGGACCACACCGCCCCGGCCAGCCCGAACATCGACTCGTTGGCCAGGCGCGCGGCGTCCTCGTCCGTGTCGAACGGCATCACCACCAGCACCGGCCCGAAGATCTCCTCCTGGGCCACCCGCATATCGCCCCGGACCTCGCCGAGGATGGTGGGCAGGTAGTAGAACCCCCCGTCGTGGCCGTCGACGATGGCGCGCTCGCCTCCGGTGAGCACCTCGGCGCCCTCCTCGCGCCCGATGTCGACGTAGCCCTCGACGGTCGCCAGCTGTGACGCCGACACGATCGGTCCCTCATCGCTGGCCGGGTCCATGGCCGGGCCGACCTTCAGCGCCTCGGTCCGCTTGGTCAGCTCGGTGAGGAACTCGTCGTGGATGGAGCGCTGGACGAGCAGCCTCGTCCCGGCCGAGCACACCTGCCCGTTGTGGAAGAACACGCCCCACAGCGCCCCATCGACGGCGTAGTCCATGTCCACGTCGTCCAGGACGATCGAGGCCGACTTGCCGCCCAGTTCCAACGTGCACTTCTTGACGTTCCCGGAGGCGAGCTGCATGATCCGCCGTCCCACCTCGGTCGAGCCCGTGA
>JBKPBM010000202.1:0-2818 GCA_046744325.1 Actinomycetota bacterium
GTGTCGGGGATCTCGATCTCGGGCGGCAGCTCCCTGACCGACCACGCATCGCGGTTGCGCTCGATGAGCCCGCGATCGATCAGGCTCGCCAGCATCTCCTCGATGAACAGAGGGTTTCCTTCGGCTCTCTGGACCAGGATGCCTCGTGCCACCTCGGGCAAGGCGGCGCCGAGCACCGAGTCGATGAGCTCTCCAGCCGAGGCCGGGGAGAGCGGCTCGAGCCAGATCGTCTCCGCCTGATAGCGCCCGGTGCCCCACCCAGCTCGAGCATCGATGAAGTCGGGACGGGCGGTCCCCACGAGGAGGAGCGGGCCCTCCACGTCACGGGCGAGCTGCTCGATCAGGTCGAGCAACGGCGGCTCTGCCCAATGGAGGTCCTCGATGAGAGCCACGAGCGGGAGCCGTGCGACAAGGGAGTTCAGGAACGCGACCCATGCGTCGTGAAGCCGGTCCCGGGCAGCCAGCGGATGAAGGTCGCCGGCGATGTCCAGTCCGAGCGTGAGGCCGAGGATCTCTCGGTCACCCAGGCGCCCCTGGACGACGGCGGGCGAGTCGCTCTCCAGGATGCCGAGGTGTTCGCGAAGTATCTCTCCGAGTGGCCAGTAGGTGATGCCCCGGCCGTAGGGGAGGCAGCGTCCCGTGCGGCGAAGGGGCGGTGGGTGTTCGTCGGCAAGCCTCTCCCACAGTTCGCGAACAAGCCGAGTCTTCCCAACGCCTGCATCGCCGACGATGGTGACGAGCCTTGGGCGGCCCTCCTCGGCGGTCCGGCGGTAGGCGAGAAGCAGTCGTTCGAATTCGGTATCGCGCCCGACGAAGGCTCGGCCGAGTCCCGGGATCCCGCGCGGGCGGGACAACGAGAGCGATCGAATGAGCCGGCGGCAGGGCACACCTCCGGGCTTGCCCTTTGCCTCCACCGTCATGGGCTCGGTGAATTCGAAGGCGCCGCGGGAAGCGGCGACCGTACGCTCGCCCACGAGGATCTCTCCTGGAGCGGCAGCTTGCTCAAGACGTGCGGCGACGTTGACGGCGTCGCCCGTGACAAACGAGCTGCCCTCGCGAGGACGGCCCACCATCACGTCGCCGGTGTTCACGCCGATCCTGACGATGAGCTGCCCTGCGAACAGCGTTTCGAGTTGCCGGCGCATGGACAGTGCCGCATGCAGGGCCCGTTCGGCGTGGTCCTCATATGCGTCGGGTGCTCCGAAGGCCGCCATGACTGCGTCCCCGGCGAACTTCTCGACCGTGCCGCCCGCCGCCGAGATCTCCGACGCCATGGCTTCGTAGAAGCGCTCGAGCAAGGCCCGGGTCCGCTCGGGATCCTGACTCCCCCCCAGCTCGGTGGAGCCGACCAGGTCGGCGAAGAGCACCGTGGCAACCTTGCGCTCGTCCACGGTCTAAGTCTGAACCGGATCTACGGGGTCACCGTAAAGGTCGCCGTTTCACCGCCTGACAGGGGCACCACGCACAATCGACCCTGGAGAACCACCGCCTTTACCAGGATCGTGCCGGACCCGCTCGCTGCGTCTGCCGGGATCGTGACGGTGGTGCGGAAGGATCCGTGCCGGTTGAGGGAAGCGCCACCGATGGTCGTGGTCCTGCCATTCGCATCGGTGAACGAGATCTGAACGCCGTGGCAGTACCCCATGATGACGAATCCCCGTCCCTGTGTGTCCACGCTCGTCCCCGGCGGGCCCGACGTCGGACTGATCTGGACCACATCGGTCGTCTTCGGGGCATCGGCGGTGGCCGCCGTCGCCGAGCCGAACGCCGTCGTCGTGAGAAGGGCAAGTGCCAGGGATGCACCGAGTCTGCGAGCCACACTTCCACGGATCCCACCGGAACCTCTCATGGACCACCACCCCCCGGGGGAGTGTGGGCTGGCAGCATGGAGCCGTCAAGTTCACATCGCCAGAGCGGCTACCGGGTCGGCGGCGGCGATGGGCCGGGGTCCAGGAGGCCCAGCTCGGTCGCGCGGCGGGCGGCATCGGCGCGCGAGCGGCAGTCGAGCTTGAGGAGGATGTTCTGCACGTGCATGTCGATCGTGCGCGGGCTCAGGAAGAGGTCACGGGCGATCTCGCGGTTCGTCCGGCCGACGGAGACGAGACGGACGACCTCGATCTCGCGACGGGTCAGGCCTCCGTTGCCGAGCCCCGGGATCGCGCGGCGGCGCACGCGAGACTCGACCTTCTCTCCCAGTTCGGCGGCCTCATCGGCCAGCCGCTCCATGAGCGGCCGGGCCTTGAGCCGCCTGGCCAACCGGTGCGCCGACACCAGTCGTTCCACCGCCTCGTCGGTGCGGCCGCTCAATGCGAGGGCTCCTGCGGCTCGTCGCTCGGACTGGATCCTCTCGAATGGAGCGCCGAGGTTTCGAAGCAGCTCGAGCGACCGGTTGAACTGGACCACGGCTTGGTCCTGATCGCCGTCGAGGAGCGCCGTCTCCGCGAGGCCGTGCGAGAGCGCCGACAGAGCTTCATCCTGCGGCGAGTCGGCGGCGATCCGGCCCAGCGCCGCCACGCATGCCCGGGTTCCGTCCGCGTCGCCACCTTCGGCGAAGAACGTGGCAGCCCACCGCAACGCGGCGATCGCGTAGTGACGCTCCTCGGTGCGCTCCCATCGTTCGAGGATCGTCCGGCACCGCTCGGCGGCTCGCTCCCGTGCTCCGTCGATCTCGTCGACCACCGCCAATCCCCATTCCGAGAGAAGCTCCATCGCAGCGAGCTCGATCCTGCGAGCCAGGGAGGCCGACTCGAGGAGGAGCGGCCGTGCCTGCCGGATCTGCCCTCGCACCCCGAGGATGGCGCCGAGCATCCCCGTGGCC
>JBKPBM010000130.1:0-2509 GCA_046744325.1 Actinomycetota bacterium
CCCCAGATCTGCCTGGGCGTGGCGTACTTCAACTGGGGCCCCGGCTACCTGAAGATCGCCCAGTCGGTGATCGACGGGACGTTCAAGTCCGCGTTCATCTGGGACGCGCCGGATTGGTCGAACATCAACTCGGCCAGCACCTCGGCGACCGGGTTCCTGAACGGGCCGGCGCTGTCCTCGGCGAACGCGGGGACGCTGCAGAAGTTCGTCAGCGGCCTCGGGGACGGATCGATCGTGCTGTTCAAGGGGCCGTTGAGCTGGCAGGACGGGTCGCAATACCTTCCCGACGGCCAGGTGGCGAGCGACGCCCAGATCTGGTACTCGCCGCAGTTGCTGCAGGGCATCACGGGAGCGAGCAAGTCCTGACCGGACGGCGACGGACGGACGGCATCGTGTGACGACGGGGAGGGGTAACCGGCCCTCCCCGTCCCACTGTCGGGGGACGTGAGCGATCGCGGATGGGGTGGCGGCGGTGGCGCTCGAACTGAGGGACATCCACAAGACGTTCGGCGAGATCCGGGCCAACGATGGCGTGACGCTCACGATCGAGGCCGGGAGGATCTTCGGCCTGCTCGGGGAGAACGGAGCGGGCAAGTCGACTCTCATGAAGATCCTCTCCGGCTACATCAGCGCCGACTCCGGAGAGATCGTCCTCGGCGGCCGGACGCTGTCCCTGTCCTCCCCCAAGGACGCCATCGACGCCGGCATCGGCATGCTCCATCAGGACCCTCTGGTGTTCCTGCCGTTCTCGGTGTTGGACAACCTCGTCCTGGGGAGCTCGGGGCGAATGGATCGGGCGGCGGGCGAACGGTTCCTCCGGGAGATGCGGGATCGGTACGGCTTCTCGTTGGCTCCGGACGTCCCGACGCGCAACCTGACGGTCGGGGAGCGCCAGCAGCTCGAGATCGCCCGCCTGCTCAGACTGAAGACCAAGGTCCTGATCCTGGACGAGCCGACCACGGGGATCTCCGCCGATCAGCGGACGACGCTCTTCGCCACGCTTCGGACGCTGGCGTCCGAAGGCATGACCGTGATCTTCGTCTCCCACAAGCTCGAAGAGGTCGAGGAGATCTGCCAGGAGATCGCCGTCATGCGCCGCGGGAAGCTCGTCGGCAGGGCGCAGATCCCCTGCCCGATCGAGGAGCTGGTCGAGTTGATGTTCGGCAAGGTGCTCGCCCAGCCGGAGCCGGTGAGCGTCGACCCGGGCGAGGGCGTGCTCCACCTCGAGGGCGTCACGGTCAGCGATCGCGGACTCTCGACTGCCGACCTGACCCTGACCCTGCGCGCGGGCGAGGTGATCGGGCTGGCCGGGCTGGAGGGGAGCGGGCAGCGGACGCTCCTGCGTGCCTGCGCCGGACTCCTGCGGCCCGACCAGGGCCGCATCGTGGTGCGGGGCCGCGACCTCTCAGGTTCGCCCTACGCCGACTTCCTGTCCTCCGGCATCCATTTCATGCCGGCAGGGCGGCTGGAGGAAGGCCTGCTGTCGGGGGTGAGCATCTCCGAACACGTCGCCCTGACCATGGACGGCGGGTTCACCATCAAGTGGGACGAGGTCGAGCGGGAAGCCGAGCGGCGGATCCACCGATTCTCCATCCGCGGAACCCCCTCGAGCACGGCCGATTCGCTCTCCGGCGGGAACCAGCAGCGGCTCCTGCTCGCTCTGATGCCGGACACGGTCCCGCTGCTCCTCATGGAGCACCCCACCCGAGGGCTGGACATCGAATCCGCCGATTGGGTGTGGACGCAGCTGCAGCAACGCCGTCAGAAGGGCACGGCCATCGTCTTCGCCTCCGCCGATCTCGACGAGCTGCTTCGGTACAGCGACCGGATCCTGGTGTTCTTCTCGGGCCAGGTGCTCAAGGAGCTGGACGCGCGGGCGACGAGCGGCGAGGAACTGGGCCGGCTCATCGGCGGGAAGGAGATGGTGTCGTGAGATCGACGCCTGCCCTTCGCCGCGTGGCACGGGGAGCCTCGAACGCCCTCGTTCCTCTGGTGCTGGCGCTCGGAGCCGTCCTGGGGCTCCTCCTCGTGCTGGGGAGGCCGGAGTTCCTCGGGCCGGGTTCCCTCTGGCCGTTCACGGCGCTGCACGACATCTGGAACGGTTCGCTGGGTGGGGCGAGCCAGATCGGAGACACCTTCATGGCCTGGGTCCCGCTCACCCTGGCCGGTGGGGGGCTGGTGGTGACCTTCGCGGCCGGCCTGTGGAACATCGGCATCGAGGGCCAGATCGCGATGGGCGGCATCGCGGCGACCTGGATGGCGCGCGTCGGCCCCGGGGGGCCGTGGGTGCTGATCCCCCTGATGTTCGTGGCCGGAGCCGTCGGCGGCACGCTGTGGGCGCTGCTGGCGGGCCTGCTCAAGACGAAAGGCCGCGTGAACGAGATCTTCGGCGGCCTGGGCCTGGATTTCGTGGCCAGCGGCCTCGCCGTGTACCTGATCATCGGTCCCTGGAAGCGCGCCGGGATCGCCTCGACCAGCGGCACCAGCCTGTTTCGGCCCGCCGCCAGCC
>JBKPBM010000224.1:0-7637 GCA_046744325.1 Actinomycetota bacterium
GCCAAAACGTGTTGGAAGGCGTTGGGGAACGCGATGCGGGACCCATTTCCACAGGTAGGTCCCTGTGGAGAACTTCCCTCGTCAAATTTCCGGGCGATCTCGAACATGAGTTCGAGTATGAGGTCTGCCGCCGACACGCCCCGGCCAGGGATTTTGTCGAGGCGGCCGCCGGGAGGCTACTGGGGCAGGACCTCCACAACGATCGTCGCGTTGACCTCGGGGTGCAGGTGCACGGTGACCTCATGGGTTCCGACGCTTCGGATGGGCTCGGCGAGGTGCACCTGCTTGCGATCGATCGTGGCCCCCACGCGCGACTCGAGCGCGTCGGTGACATCGGCCACCGTGATGCTTCCAAACAGCCGCCCGTCCTCCCCTGCCCGCGCGCGCACCCGGATCGGGGTCGCGGACATCCGGTCGGCGAGCTCCAGCGCCCGACGCAGCTCCTTCTGCACGCGCTCGTGGTGAGCGTGCTGGAGCCGCTCGGCATGCCGGACGGCACCCTTCGCCGCAGGAGCGGCCATGCCCTTGGGGATCAGGTAGTTGCGGGCATAGCCGTCGGCGACGTCGACGACGTCGCCCGGTGCGCCGAGCTTGTCGACCTCCCGGTGCAGGATGATCTTCATGTATCTCCGCGGGTCCCTTCGCTCGCTCGGACTGCTGCTCCCGCTGGACCCCTTATCTGGCGGTGTACGGAAGCAAGGCCATCTCCCGCGCGTTCTTGACCGCCGACGCCACGTCGCGCTGGTGCTGGGCGCAGTTGCCCGTCACCCGGCGCGCGCGGATCTTCCCCCGGTCCGAGACGAACTTCCGGAGCAGGGTCAGATCCTTGTAGTCGACGAACGCGACCTTGTCCTTGCAGAAGATGCAGATCTTCTTCTTCTGCTTCTTCCAGGGCTTCTCTTCTTTTTCTCTGCGAGGCTTCCGTCGTTCCTTAGCCATCCAGCGGCGTCTCCCCCTGTGGTCCACCGACCCCGACGGACACCTGGGCGTTCCAGTCGCCCTGGCCGGCACCCCGGCCCTGGCGCTCGATCTTCGCCGTCGCCCACTTCAGGCTGGGGCCGATCTCCTCGGCTTCGATCTCGATCTTCGAGCGCTTCTCGCCCTCGGGGGTCTCCCACGAGTTCGTGCGAAGTCGACCCACCACGACCACGCGGCTGCCCTGGGTGAGCGTCTCCGCGACATTCTCGGCGAGCGAACGCCACGCCGTCACGTCGAAGAACGAGGTCTCCGCATCCTTCCACTGACCGGTCACGTCGTCCTTGACCCGCCGGCTGACGGCCACGCCGAACTTCACCAGGGCGGCGCCGTTCGGGGTGTATCGAAGCTCGGGATCCCGGGTCAGGTTGCCCACGATCACGACCTGGTTGTCCTGTGCCATCTTCCTCACCACCAATCTGCTCGCTCCACCCCCCGGCCGATGGCCTGACCGGAGGAGGGGAAGAATCCAGCGGCTCGCCCCCCGTGGGCGGGCCGGGTGTCCGGGCTCAGGCGGCGGGCCGGACCACCACCTTGAAGCGGATCACATCATCGGACAGGGCGAGGACCCGATCCATCTCCGTCATCCGCTCGGGGTCGGCCGAACACTCCACCACCAGGTAGAACCCCTCACTCTGCCGCCCGATCTCGTAGGCCAGCCGTCGCCGGCCCCATCGCTCGGTCTTGGTGATCTGCCCGCCACCGGAAGCGAGCGCGGTCCCGATCCGGCCGGTCACGCCCTCGACGACGGCGTCGTCGGCCTCGGGCGGCAGGATGAGCATGATCTCGTACGTCCGCAAGTCCACCTCCTCTGGTCTCGAGCGGCCCCCCGGGGGAGCAGGAGTGGCTGAGCCATGGTACCAGCCGGCCTTTCTCCGGCTTTCGGGGAGCATCGTATCGGGAGGGTCTGACATCCGATCACGCCCGCGTCTCGAGCGGGTGCCGCTGCTGACGTAGACTCTTCGGACACAAGGAGCCGTGCACTCACGACCAAGGAGGCGCGAGCGTCATGTCCGTCACCGTCCGGGATCTCCGGACCTTCAAGGAGCGCGGCGAGCGGTTCGTCATGCTCACCGCGTACGACTTTCCCACCGCCAGCATCCTCGACCAGGCCGGCATCCCCGTGCTGCTGGTCGGCGATTCGGTGGGGAACAACGTGCTGGGCTATGAGACCACCATCCCGGTGACGATGGAGGAGATGCTCCATCACTGCCGGGCGGTGGCTCGGGGAGCGAGGAACGCCCTCGTCGTGGGCGACATGCCGTTCATGTCGTTCCACACCACGGTCGAGGAAGCGGTCCGCAACGCCGGACGGTTCCTCAAGGAGGGTGGGGCCCACACCGTCAAGCTCGAGCGGCCGAGCATCGACGTCGCCGCCGCCATCGTCGAGCGGGGCATCCCGGTGATGGGCCACATCGGCCTCGGCCCCCAGTCGGTGCACGCGATGGGAGGGTACCGGGTGCAGGGCAGGTCCGAGGAGGACGCCCGCCGCCTCCTGGACGAAGCCCAGTCACTGGACAAGGTGGGCGTGTTCGCCCTGGTCCTGGAGGGGATCCCGTCCGACCTGGCCGCGCGGATCACCGAATCGGTGGCCACCCCGACGATCGGCATCGGGGCCGGCCCCGACTGCGACGGGCAGGTCCTGGTCATCAACGACCTGCTCGGGCTAGGGGCAGGCACCTACCCGAAGTTCGTCAAGCCCTACGCCGACCTTCGCGCCGAGATCACCAGGGCCGTCACCGCGTTCCGGGACGACGTGGCCCGGGGGACGTTCCCCGACGAGGCACACTCCTACCACTAGCGCGCAGGACCGAGGCGCTGGGAGCACCTCCCGCGGGGAGGGGGCCCGGGCCCCCATAATCCAATCCCGTGAGCGAGAAGCCGGCCCGCAGAATGGTGGCCGGGCTGTCCGTGCTCGTCGTGCTCCTGGCCACGCTGGTGGTGCTCGGTCTCGGAGTGGCCACGAAGGCGTCGTGCGCCTCGGGTCAGTGGTCGGACGGACGGCAGTACCGGCAGCTCTGCTACACCGACGTCGTCCCGCTGTTCGGGACCGAGCATCTGCAGGAAGGACGCCTGCCCTTCCTGGACCCATGTCCCGCCCCGGCCGGCCAGCAGTGCGAAGAGTACCCCGTGCTCACGATTTATCTCATGCGCGCGGCCGCGGTGCTCGGCTCCTACCAGGGCTTCTTCTACGCCAACGTCGTGCTGCTGGCCCTCTGTGCGCTGGGGGCGGTGTGGGCGCTGTACCGGATGGTCGGCGAGCGGGCCCTGTACGTCGCCCTGGCCCCCACGCTGCTGATCTACGCCTTCGTGAACTGGGACCTGCTGGCGGTGCTCCTGGCGACGCTGGGGACCCTGGCCTACCTCCGCGAGCGCGACGGATGGAGCGGGGCGCTCCTGGGGCTGGGCGCGGCGGCGAAGTTCTACCCGGCGCTGCTGGTCGTTCCGTTCGTCATCGGACGGCTCCGGGATCGTCGAACGGGCGGGGCGACCACGCTCGCGGTGTGGGCCCTCGTGGCCTACGGGGCGGTGAACCTGCCCTTCGTCATCGTGGCCCGGCACGCCTGGGCCACGTTCTTCCGGTACAACTCGGACCGGCTGGTCGACTGGGACAGCATGTGGTTCGTGGCGTGCACCCGGCTGCACGGAACGAGCGGCTGCGGCTGGTCGCCCCACCTGATCGACGCGCTCTCGGCGATCGCCTTCGTCGTGGCCTGCGCCGGGTTGTGGCTCCTCCGGTGGCGGCGGCGAGCGGACTTCCCGGCATGGACGTTCGGCTTCCCGCTGCTGGTCGTGTTCCTGCTCACGAACAAGGTGTACTCGCCCCAGTACGGCCTGTGGTTGCTGCCCTGGTTCGCCCTGGCCCTTCCGAACCCGGGGCTGTTCGTGGCGTTCGAGCTGGCCGACGTGGCCGTCTTCGTCACGCGCTTCTCCTGGTTCGGGCGGCTCTCGGCGAGCGCCGGTGACCCGGCGTTCGCGGGGTTCTCCGGTGTGCCCCTGGGGGGGTTCCAGGTCGCACTGGTGATCCGGGCGATCGTGCTGGTGGTCTGCCTGGTGGCCTGGGTGCGGCGACGGGAGGCCGAGCCGGCCCCGGCGCACGCCCTCCTCCTCCGGGCGGAGGTGGGCCGGGCCTGAGCCCATTGGTCCGGCTCAGGGGGTCCCGGGGCGACCCAACCGGTAGAGCGTGACGCCGCCAGCATGGACCGGCGCCGGATCGAGGTGGGCGAACAGGTCCGGCCACGGTCCAGGGGTGCCATCCGCGACCACCACCGCGCTGACCCCCTTGGCCGCCAGGAACCGGTCGAGCTCTCCTCGAGCGTCCGGGCCCACCTCCGCGTTGTAGAGCGTGTTCAGGATCCCGAACCGGCGGAACGGCTCCGGCGGGACCACCGCCACGTAGCCCTCGGGCATCCGGAAGTAGAACCCGGTCTGGGCCTGCCAGAGCATGCTGGAGCCGTTCGAGGCGAAGGGCACGACCAGGACGTTGGCGACGTGAGGCAGATACCGGGCGTACAGGCCGTCCCGGAAGAATGCCGGGGTGTCCACGTCGGCCTTCCAGAACGGGATGGACAGGTTGGGGAGCAGCGACACGACCGCGAGCGCGATCAGCATCCACCGGGCCGTGACCCGTCCGGGCGCACCCGGAGCGGCCAGCCACAGTGCGACCGTCACGCTCGCCGCAAGCGAGGCGTAGAGCATGAACCGCCCCGGGAGCGCGTACCGGAACAGTGGGAGGTTCACCACGGCTCGCCACGGCAAGGCGATGGTGCCGATGCCGGCGATGTGCAATCGCGGCCCCAGGCTCGCCACCAGGACGATGGCCATCGCCGCCAGCAGGATGCGCGCGGCGGCCGTTCGCCACCGGCTGACCACGAAAATCAACACCGCGGCGATGAGCGGGGCGCCGAGGTAACCGGCCTGTTCGGAGATGTTGCCGCTGAACTTCCCCGTGACCGCGGCGAAGCTGCCCGACCCGATCCGCATCATCTGGGTGGGCAGGACGAAGTTCAACATGTCGGTGGAGTAGAAGGTGGGGTAGAAGTCGTAGATGGGAGCTTGCCCCAGACCCTTGACCACGTAGTAGAGGTACGGGGCAAGGGGGATCGCGGCCAGCGCGTAGGCCCCGGCCATGAGGCCGCCGGTGGCGGCCAGCGCTCGTCTGGTGGCCGGCCCCACCAGCGCCATCGCCGCCGCGAGCACCAGGACCCCGAACACCGTCGCGGTGAACACGACCTCCGTCGAGATCAGGAACTGTCCCACCACCAGTGCGGCCATGCGCAGCACGAAGGCCGGCGGCGACATCTGGCCCGCCAGCCGCCGCAGGACCACCGCCACCCCGAGGGGGACCTGGAAGGCCAGGGCCAGGTTCGGATGGCCCATCAGCTGCCCCAGCTCGTAGCTCGAGAAGCCGAACAGGTACCCGGCCACCAGCGACGGCCCTTCCCGGCCCGTGAGCTGCCGGCAGAGCAGGTAGCCCGTCCACGCGGAGAGCGCGGGCGCGGCGAGCGCCAGGATGTTGTACGCGGCCACCGGCCCGATCGTCTCGGTGTTGGGGAACAGGATCAGGCTGGGCCCGGGCAGGGCGGTGGTCCCGGCCAGGTTGTACCCGGAGGGGGCCCACACCGCATGGGTCAGGAAGGGGTTCATGCCGTGGGCGATCGCGTGGGGCCACCACGCAAGGAACCACATGTGGGAGGTGGCGTCGTTCCCGAACCCGACGTACCGGGTGCTCAGGTGAGGGATGACCGGGAGGCCGAAGAACAGCGCCGACACGGACAGGAACAGCATCAGGACCAGCAACGACCACCGCCGCCTCACGATCCGCCCCATCGGGCTCGCTTCGTCCAGGGTGGGGGCGATCTTACCGGTGCCCCGCCTACGCCGATCGGGGTGGGGCCGGATCGGCCGAGCCGAGGAGGCATCCCCCGACGGACCCTCGCTTGGAGGGGGAGCGTAAAATCGGAAAGAGCCTTCAGGGGAGCCCAATTGGAGCCGATGGAACAGGGTATGGCGATCAGGGTCCTCATTGCTGACGATCACTCGCTGGTCCGGCAGGGCCTGCGCCGTTACCTGGAGATGGCAGGGGACATCCAGGTCGTTGGGGAAGCCTCCAACGGTCGGGAGGTCCTCACCCTCATGGAAGACGGCGTGGGCGAGCCGGACATCGTGCTGCTCGACATCCGCATGCCCGAGATGGACGGACTCGAGGCGGCGCGGAAGATCAAGCAGCGTCACCCGTCCGTCGGCGTGATCATGCTCACGGCCTACGACGACCGCCAGTTCGTGGTCGAGGCGGTCCGGGCCGGGGCGAAGGGCTACGTCCTCAAGGCCCGGGACGCCGAGCACCTGATCCAGACCGTCCGGCTGGTGGCCGGGGGCAACATGGTGATCGATCCGCAGCTGGTGGTGGCCCTGGCCGATGAGCTGTCCCAGCAGAAGGAGCGGGACCGCAAGGCCGAGACGCTCACGGCGCGCGAGGTCGAGGTCCTGCAGCTCCTGGCGTTCGGGCACACCAACAAGGACATCGCCGACCAGCTGTTCATCTCGGCCGACACGGTCAAGACGCACCTGGAACACATCTTCGAGAAGCTCGGAGCCTCCGACCGGACGGCGGCCGTCGCCGAGGCGCTGCGCCGCCACCTCATCGAGTAGGCGGTCCGGCCGTTCCGACCAGCCCTCCGGCCTAACTCCCTCCGCCCGCCTCGCCGATACCAACCTCATGCAATTGACGAGCGCCCGGGAGACGGGCGAGGTCTCCGTTGCGCTGGGATCAGCGCCTCCCGCCTTTCGCCGGACCGACTGGGTGCCGATCGCCCTGCTTGGCGTCGGCGCGCTGGCCGGCGCGTTGATCCTGGCCGTCCCGGCCCTGACCGGCGGCCTCGACCTTCCGGCCCGCCAGTGGCTGGGGCTCCTGGTGGCGACGGTCGAGGCTGGGGTTACCCTCCTGGCTCTGTCCACCCGGCAGGGTGCCTGGGTCGGCACGCAGCTGTTCGCCGGTGGCATCTTGGCCTCGGCCGCCGTGATGTCCCTGGGATGGCTGCGCCGCGGACACCTCTCGGTCATGGGGTTCGCCCAGCTGACCGGGCTGGCCGCCGGGATCCTGGTGGTGACGTTCCTCGCCGTGCTCCTGATCGACTTCCTCGAGCACATCCGCAGGGGCCGGACCGCCCTGCTCTCCGACATGGGACTGATCGCGCTGCTCGCCGGGAGCGTCGCGTGGCTGCTGATGCACGACGGCACCCTCTCCTCGCACGCGGTGGTGCCATCGGTGGAGATCGTCCTGGTCTCGGTGGCGTCGGTCCTGGTCGTGTCCGGGTACAGCGTTCTCACGCTCTGGTGCCCGACCCGGACGCATCTCGCCCTGCTGGTCCTGGCGGCCGTCCTGGGGATCTCCGCCGTGACGATGGAGCACGCCCGGCGGGTGGCCGCCGGGGCCGGCGCGTTCACCGTCCCGGTGATCGGATTGGCGTGCTGCCTGCTGAGCCTGGCGGCCATCCTGGTGATCGAGCCCAAGCTGAACGGCGACCGCCCGGCCTCCCCGAAGGCCGCGTGGTGGGTCAGGCCGGTGTTCCTGGGGATCTCCCTGTGCGGGGGATGCGCCTTGCTAGTGCTCACACTGGCCAGCCCGCGGTTCCGGCTCACCGTCGGCGAGGGGGCGATCC
>JBKPBM010000354.1:0-3599 GCA_046744325.1 Actinomycetota bacterium
GTCGAGCAGCATCTGGCCGTCTGTCCCACCTGTCGCCGGGACGTGGAGCTGGCGGCCTCCGCCCACACGTCCCTGGCCTCGCTTCCAGAGCTGTCCGCCCCGGGGCTGACCCAGCGGGTTCTCGAGGTGGCCCGGCAGGGAACACCCTCCAGCCTCGACGATGCCCGGGAGCGGCGGCGGCGGCGCCTGGCTCGCCTCGGATGGGCGTCGGGGATGGGCGCCGCCGCCGCCCTCATCGCGCTGTTCGGGTTCCTGATCACCGGCGGAGGAGGCCCGCCCACCGCGTCGACGGCCGGGGGCAGTGCCCCCGAGCGGTTGTCCGGACCCGTAGCAGGCCCATCCTCCGCGGCGCTCCCCGCGGTGATCGAGCAGCGGGCCAGCTACACGGCCGCGACGGTCAACGCCCTGGCGACCAACCTCGCCGCCGGGCTGGGCGTCTCGATCACCCCGGCGCCACGGCCATCGGCGATACCGGCGAAGTCCGCGGCGGCGCCCCCTTCGGTTGCCGGAGGGCCTCTGAGCACCGACGCGTCGCTGGCTCCCGCTGCGCTCACGTGCCTTCGCGCCGGCGGCGCGCCACGGCCCGAGACCCCCTTCTACCTCGAGCTGGGCTCGTTCCAGGGCACCCCCGCCTACATCGGCGCATTCCGGACCACAGGCGGGTCCTCGGACGTCGGGCCCACGAACGGCTCCATCCTGGTGATCGTGGTCTCCCAGAACGGCTGCCAGCCGCTGTACGAGGTGCGCGAGCGGATCATCGCTCCCTAGCCCCGGCCCAGCTGGCGGAACAACCGGCCGGGGGGCTCCGGTTGCTATGGGAAGATGGCCGCTGTGGACGAACGCAACGTGGTGATCCTGGGCTCGGGGCCGGCCGGGCTGACCGCCGCCCTGTACGCTGCCCGGGCCGACCTGAACCCACTGGTGCTCAAGGGCATCGATGCCGGTGGGCAGCTCATGATCACCACCGAGGTGGAGAACTATCCGGGGTTCCCCGACGCCATCCTGGGGCCCGAGCTGATGGAGAAGATGGAGAAGCAGGCGGCGCGTTTCGAGGCCGAGCTGCTGCACCAGGAGGCCACCCGCGTCGACCTCTCCGGCCGCCCCTTCGGCGTGTGGTCGGGCGACGAGGAGTGGCGGGCCCGTTCCCTGATCATCGCCACCGGCGCGTCGGCGAAGATGCTCGGGCTGGACTCCGAGCGCAAATTGCTGGGGCACGGGGTTTCCACCTGCGCGACCTGCGACGGCTTCTTCTTCCGGGGCCAGGAGCTGCTGGTGGTTGGGGGGGGCGACTCGGCGATCGAGGAGGCGCTGTTCCTGACCCGGTTCGCCACCAAGGTCACGGTGGTGCACCGTCGTCATGAGCTTCGGGCGTCGAAGATCATGCGCGACCGCGCCGTCGCCCACGACAAGATCGAGTTCCTGTGGGACTCGGTCATCGAGGAGATCCTCGGCGACGGCCAGGTCAGCGGCGCCTCGGTCAGGAACGTCAAGACCGGGGAGCGGTCCAACGTTGCGGCGGGCGGCATCTTCGTGGCCATCGGCCACACCCCGAACACTCGGCTGTTCGAGGGCCAGCTGGAGATGGCGAACGGCTACATCGTGGTCCAGGAACCCACCACCCGGACCAGCGTGGACGGCGTGTTCGCCGCCGGAGACGTCGTCGACGTCACCTACCGCCAGGCCATCACCGCGGCCGGAATGGGCTGCCAGGCGGCCATCGACGCCGAGCGGTTCCTCGAGGCTCTGGGCCACTGACCGGACCGCGCTCGATCAGGACGACCCCGACGCTCTACGGCCCTGGCTCGATCGCTTCGCCCCCGCCTGCCGCCGCTTGGCCTCCTCGACGCTCGCCCGCAGGGCCTCGAGGATGGCCGGAACGCCGGGCCCCGAGGCGACGTCGGGTTCGGCCGCCTCCTCCGCCACCACCGTCGCCGAGCCCGCCTTCGACGCGATGAGCTCCATCACCCGCTCCCGGTAGGGGTCCGCGTAGCGTTCCGGGTTCCACTCCATGGCCAGGAGATCGACGAATGTCCCGGCCATGGTCAGCTCCCGCTCCGGCACCTCATCGGGGATCCCGGGTGCGAGCACCTCCGAGAGCGACCGGACCTCGTCGGCGAAGAACAGGGTCTCCACCACCACGATCCCCTTCGTCGACCGCACGGCGGCCAGATACTCGCGGGTCCGCAGCACAAACGTGCCGATCCCCACCCGCCGGCTCCGCTCGAGCGTGCGCAGGAGGAGGGCGTAGGGACGCTCGGCGCCGTGCTGAGGCGCCGCGTAGTAGCTCTTCTCGAAGAAGACCGGATCGATCTCGTCGAGGCCGACGAAGCCCTCGATGGCGATGGTTCGCTCGGCGGGGGCTCGCAGGGCCCGGAGCTCCTCGGGGTCGACCATCACGTACCTGCCGGGCTCGACCTCGTACCCCTTGACCACGTCCTCGGAGGCTACCGGCCGTCGAGCCGGCTCCGGCGGTCCCGGCGGGGCCGACCACCCGCGTTCGGCTGGCGCGGAAGGGCCCGGTTCAACGCCCGGGGCGGCATCCGGGGAGGAGGGAGAAGGGCTCCAGGCCTCGGGCCGCTCCTCGGTCGACTCCACCACGCGCTGGTGACGGATCCGCCGTCCCGTTCCCGCCGCGAACTCGTGGAAGCGCACGTCGTTCGGGCTGGTCGCCGGGAACAACCGCACCGGGATGTTCACCAGGCCGAAGCCGATGGACCCCGACCAGATCGCCCGTGCCACTTCGTTCGGTTCCTTCCTATCCGTTGTGGCCCGACGGCGCCGGCATGCGGAGCCGGGCGAACGATCTAGAAGCACACGCCGAGCAGTGTACGGTCGCACCTGGCCTCGACGGAACCCGTTGCCGTGGCCCTGCGAGACGGTGGGCCAGAGACGGGGTGGAGAATGGCTCGATGGATGAGAAGGACCGCGTCCGAGGTGAGGTCTGGCGGTCGATGGAACGCCCGGGGATCCGTCGATTCCCCGGCACCACGGGGCGCATCCTCAACTTCGTGGGAGCGGAGGCGGCGGCCGGCCTGCTCTTCGACCAGCGGGAGTGGAGCGCCGCGGAGGTGGTGAAGGTCAATCCCGATTCGCCCCAGCTCCCTGTTCGGGCCAGGGCCCTGGAGGAGGGTAAGCTCCTGGTGATGGCGGTCCCCAGGTTGCGGGAGGCCCGACCGTTCCTGTTGATCCACCCCTCCGGGCTCCGGGTCTCGCCGCGGAGGGCCGCCTCCATCAGGGGAGCGGCCTCTGAGGGGAAGGCGGTCCTTCCCAGGGACGTCCCCCCGATCGACCTCGTGGTGTGCGGATCGGTCGCGGTGAACCGCAGCGGGATCAGGGTGGGCAAGGGCGGTGGGTTCTCCGATCTGGAGTTCGCCCTCCTCCGGGACCGTGGGCGGATCAACGATCACACCGCCATCGCCACCACCGTCCATGACGTCCAGATTCTCGACGCAGAGCTGACGGAGACGGCCCACGACTTCCGGGTAGACCTGATTGCGACGCCGCGACAGGTGACCCGGTGCCCCGGGGCTCGGCGGCACCGTCCCCCCGGGGTGCTGTGGGACCACCTCTCGGAAGAGAAGATCGCGGAGGTTCCTCTC
>JBKPBM010000069.1:0-7756 GCA_046744325.1 Actinomycetota bacterium
GTCCAGTTCCCGAGACTGCTGTGCGTGCGAAGACTTGTGAATTCTCGAAGACTGGTGGGGTTCACCGGTTCTTGGTGGCCCGCAGAGCCCGGTTTTCTCCGGGCCGGTTGGCTGCCGTTCTCATTCGTCCGTGCTGGTCAACGCACGAATCTCGTAGCGGAGGCGGACGGGAATCGAACCCGCCGGCGGGCTTTCGCCCGCCCACCGATTTTGAAGGCATGTCCAGCCTTCAGGCGCCCGGCAACCCTCTGACCAGGGCTTTTGTCTTCAGACGCCGTCCTCGAGCCTTCGAAGACTTGTGAAATCGGATCGGGCTCGAAGACTTCTCTAGCGCATCAGCGCCCGATTCAAGACTTGTCCAGTCCCACCCTTTTCCTGATCCAGCGTTCCCCGACACAATAGACCACACTCCACAACCCGTTCGAGCTTGCCCCGTGAGCGGCCGATCAGCGGCGGATCGTTGAACGTCTATCGAACGTCTTTCCGCGCTTCGGCGCCACGATGAGCGCCGCAATGCGGGCCAGGGGTGCCAGGATCTGTGATCACGCGATCGAGGCCCTGCTCTCGGCGAGTGCGGCGAGCGAGCTTCATCCCCTTTTCAGCCAGGCTCAACGCTGGGCCTCATTGATCGTACTCGCGGGTTCGAGACTCCGGCGGTGTTCGGATCTCATGCACCCGCTCGCGACGACTCAAGGGAGGTAAGCAGCGGTCGACGATTCAGTCGACGAGGGCCGTTGCCTCAATCTCGACGAGCTGGTCTGGGTAGCCGAGGGCGGAGACTCCGAGCAGCGTCGCTGCGGTCGGGAGCAAGCTGATCTCGGTCGAGTCCATCACCTCGTCCCACACGTCGATGAGCGTTCCGGGTCCCTGCGGCACCACGAAGATCGTGACCTTCGCGACGTCCACTGCGGTCGCCCCCGCTGCTTGCAGCGCGATCCGCAGGTTGTGGAGGCACCGCTCCGTCTGCGAGACCGCGTTGCCCTCGCCGACCAGCTTCCCCGATTCATCGAGTGGAACACCGCCGGCGGTAAAGACGTGCCGCCGGTCGCGACGGTCACGTATGAGTAGCCGGGCGCGGCGCTGAGCCCCTCCGGATCCATCCGTTGCACGGTCATGGGTTCTCCTTCCCCTTCGGTCGGATCGGTAGCGTGCGCGAATGGACTTCGATCTGTCCGACGAGCATCCCCGTTCCGGGACGGATCCCGTTCGTTGATCGCGGAGCACATCGTCGCCTGATGTGGACGTCGCAGCCACAATTGCGGAAGCCGAGATGATTCGCGACAGTCATCGCTCTCTCCTCCGTGGCGATCGGACCAGCAGGTCGATCCCGCCCGTCCCCAACATGCCCCGAAGGACTCAGGCCACACGCTTGCTTCCATCGCGCACTGAGTGGACCCGCAGAATGTCGGGATCTCTCGGGTCGAGCGGGAGAACCTGATACCGGCGGTCCCAGTTCCAGCGGCCCTTCTTGGACTTCCGAGTCTGGATTCGCTTCATGCGGCTTCGCTCCCTTCATGTCGTTCAAACGTGACAGCCCCTGTTGGCTCTCGTCCGCGTTCCGTGCGTCCAGCCGCCGCCCCGGGCAGCGCACTGAATCGATGGTCACACCGTCCATAGCGCCTCCGTCGGAGACATCCGGGCGGCCCGCAGAGCGGGAAGGAGCCCCGCGACCGCTCCGATGAGCAGAGCCGCCCCGAACCCACCGGCCCAGGCGACGGCGGGCACTACCACCGCCCATCCCTTGGTTGACGCATACACGGCGGTCGAGGCCGTTCCGGCACCCACGCCGATCGCGCCGCCGAGGAGCGCGAGCAGGATCGCCTCAGCCAGGAACTGGAGCCGGATGTGGCCCTTGGTGGCTCCGAGGGCCCGGCGCAGTCCGATCTCGGAGCGTCGCTCCAGGACCGAGATCAACATGATGTTCCCGACCCCGATCGCCCCGACCAGCAGGGACACCGCGCCGAGCGCGAGGAACAGGCTGTTCAGGGCGCTCTTGGCCTGGGCTCGGGCCACCAGAGCGTCAGAGGGCTGGCTGACCTCGACCTGGTTGGGGGCCTCGGGGTTGGCGGTGGCTGCGAGCACGGAGTGGACGGCATCGACCTGGTCGGTGCGGGAGCGCACGTAGATGGTCGAGGGATGGCCGTCGAAGTCCAGGTAGCGCTTCGCAGCCGGAAACCCAACCAAGACCGAGGAGTCGATCTCAGGGGCGAGGACGGCGGGCTTCAGGATGCCCGCGACGTAGAACCACTGGTTTCCTACCCAGATCCGTTCGCCGGGGTAGATTCGATCGATGCCCAGGCGCTCCGCGGCGGCAGAGCCCAGCACCGCGACCGGCTCGCGAGCGGTGGCCGCGTTGAGGTAACGACCCTTCGCGACGGACGTGCCGACAGCGCGCGGCAGCCCCAGGCTGGCAGCCTGCACGGACAGGGCGTTCGTGTTGATGGAAGGGATGAGCGGGCTGCGGTAGGCGCTGGCGTTGACCGACCCGGTCTCCTGCACATTGGTGACCGGCCCGATGCGGGAGACCATTCCCGGCGCCGCCTCGGGCAGCTCGGCGGTCTGGCCGAAGAAGGTCTGTCCGTTGGTGATGGTGAGCAGGTTCGTGCCGAGGTTGTCGATCTCGGCGAGCAGCCCCGCCTGGGAGGACGAGGACAGCCCGAGCACCCCGACGATGGCGGCCACCCCGATGGCGATGCCCAGGGTGGAAAGCGCCGCGCGGAGCTTCCGGGTCCGCACTCCGACCCCGGCCAGCCGGGCCAGGTCTGCTGGCCGGAGCCTCCTCGGTGCGAGACCGTTCGCGGCGCTCATGTCGACCTCCTCGCAGGGCCGTCCGGATCCTCCCGGTCGGCCCTGTCCGACACGATTCGCCCGTCGAGCATCTCGACCCGCCGGGGCAGGCGTTCGGCGATGCCCCGGTCGTGGGTGACGACCACGATGGTGGTGCCTGATCGATTGAGCTCCTGGAGAAGCGAGAGGAGCGCTTCGCCAGCAGCGCTGTCCAGGTTGCCGGTGGGCTCGTCGGCCAGCACGATGGCTGGCTGCCCCACCAGGGCTCGGGCGACCGCCACCCGCTGGCGTTCCCCTCCGGAGAGCTGGGTGGGGCGAGCCCCGATCTTGTGATCAAGCCCCACCCGGCCGAGGGCTTCCGCGGCCAGCCGGCGTCGCTCGCCGACGCCCACCCCCGTGTACAGCAGTCCGTCGGCCACGTTCTCCAGGGTGGTGGCGTGCTCGGCGAGGAAGAACTGCTGGAACACAAACCCGATCCGGGTGGCCCGGAGCACGGCGAGCTCGCGGTCCGACAGGGCGGCCACGTCCAGCCCGGTGACCCGGACGGTCCCTACGGTGGGGCGGTCCAGGGTCCCCATCACATGCAGCAGGGTGGTCTTGCCCGACCCCGAGGGGCCGAGGATGGCCACGAGCTCCCCTGCTTGGACGGTGAACGTCACTCCGCGCAGCGCGGTCACCGGCGGCTGGCTGGAGTAGGTCTTGACAACGGCCTCGACCTGAAGGACGGCCGGGGACTCGCCCGCCTCGGCGATTCCCGGGGGTGCGCCCTCGATGAGGCTGGTCACGACCTTGACGAAGGTCGGCTCGGCGCTCATGACGTTGGCACCACGACGCGCTGGCCGGTCTCTAGGCCGGATCCGGACACTTGGACCAGCCCGTCGGCGTCGTCGAAGATCCCGAGCGAGACCGGGACCAGGTGGTGGGTCCCCCCGGAGGAGACCTCGACGGCGTAGCCCCCGCTGGCTACCGCGAGCAGAGCGCTCACCGGGACCACCAGCGCGTGCTTCACACTGGCGGTGGTGATCGATACGAGCACCGGGGCCTGGTCCAGGTGCCCGGTGGCCCCGGGATGTATCGGGGTGACCTCCACTGCGATCGTGGGCGTGCTCGAGCCTCCCGAGGAGTCGGAGGACGGTGTGGTCGCGACGGTCCCCACCGATGACACCACCCCCGGCGTGGTGGTGTTGTCGGGCAGGGTGATGATGACCTCGTCGCCGACCTTCACCTCCGATTGCTGGGCGGCGTCGAGGGCGATGGTGACCCGGCGCTGGGTGGACGTGGCGGAGAGGATCGGAGCGCCGGGCTGGGCGGGCGTACCGAGGACGGCCAGCACCTGGGTGATCCTGGCGGCGGAGGGTAGGAACACCGCCTGGCCCAGGACCAGAGTTCCGGTCTCCGTCACCCCGAGAAGCTTTTGTAGCTTCTCGAGCGCGTCCTTGGTCCACCAACCGAACTGGTCGAAGTTCAGATCGAGCTCGGCCTTGGTGGCGTAGCCGAGCGCCACGAGATCGGCATTCAGCTCGCGCACGTCGGCTCCGCTCATCCCCTCGGACAGGCTCCGGTAGGCAGGGACGGAGCCGTGCAGCAGGACGATCGGAGACCCGTTCACCCTGTAGAGGGCCTGCCCCTGGTTGACGATCTTGCCGACCGACGGCAGGTCGGTGACGGTGCCCTGGGCCTGGTTCACCACGGAGTAGGTGCCGGCGTACCCGAGCGTCGCGCTCACGTTGGTCTGGGACGAGAGCGACCGCTCGGTAACCGTGGCGAGCGAGGTGCGAGCGGCGTTGTCGTTGGTCCCGGGTTTTGGTCCCCCGTTTCCTCCGAAGGGATTGGTGAGGGCGAGCCCGCCCCCCGCCCCGGCCAGCACGAGCACCACTCCGATGACGGTCCACCGGCGACGTTGTCGCGGCGGCCGCCCGTCACGCGTCTGGATAGAGCCGTCGCCTCGTGCGGTGGTCTGAGGGATCGCGGAGCTCACGGCGCACCGCCGCCGGCCGGGTGCGCAGGGAGGTAGTGCTGGCAGGCCCGCTGGGCGGCCTGGAACAGTGGGTTGTTCGGGTCGAGGTCGGACCCGCCGCTTCCCGGCTGAGCGGTGATGGTGATCCCGCCGCTGGCGGTCGGATCCGGGAAGTCGGGGATGCCGTGGGACCGCATGCACTGCGAGAACTTCATGGCCTGGGCCATCCACTGCTGCTGCTGCGCCGTGGACGGAACTGGCAGCAGCGACTGGCAGGCCTGGTTCGCCGCCTTGTACACAGGATTGTTCGGGTCGACGTCGCTCCCCCCGCCGCTGAGGTTGAAGCCGGGTCCCCCTGCCGGTCCGCCCTTGTTGGCGACCGGGTCTGGGAAGTCCCGGATGCCGTGGGCGCGCATGCATTTCGAATACGCGAGAAGCTGAGCCATGGTCCCGGCCGATGAGGAGTCTGGTCCCTTCGGGCCGCTCGAACACGCCGCGGCCAACAGGACAAACCCGAGCAGCGCGGCAGCCACCGCGGCTGTCCCTGGGAACCGCGGCAACCTTCGCCGGCCACGGCCGTCACGCCGGTCGGGCCGGCTCCCCGTCTCGTTGTGGTGACTGGCGGTGCCTGCCATGTCGGTGCCTCCTCTCTTGAGCTCGGTGGGTCCTCGCTCTCGGGATCGGTGTACGCCGTGGGCGATTCCAACGGCCTAACGGAGGCCGTTATGGCGCTGTTAAGTGGGGATGAGGCATCCTTGAGTCACGATCTGTGAGATCGCCCTGTGACGTGGACGATCGGTCGGCCAAGGAGAGCCGCACGATGCGCAGATACCGGGTCCGGACCAGGGAGCGGCCTCAGGCGGTGGCTCCCATTCTTCACGTCCCCGAGCGTGACCGGGCTCGACCTCCACGGTCACCGACGCTCATGGCTGTCGTCCGCCCTCGGGCCCAGCCTGGTGGTCCCGCGGCGGTCCTGAGGCGATCCGCGCCGGGCCGCGGCAGGTGAGGGCTTCCCATGCGGCTCCGTCCACGACTCACCGGGCATCGCATCAGGCCCCACGTGCCACGGCGCACCGTTCGGATGCGGCTCACCTTCATCTACTGGGGGCTCTTCGTGGTTTCAGGCGCCGCCCTGCTGGCCATCACCATCGCTCTGTTTCAAGGCAGGGGAGCCACCGTCCATGCTCCCCACCCGGGCACCTTTCCCCCTACCCTCGCCGAGCAGCCCCGCTCCGCCCTGCGTGAACTGCTCATCGTGTCCGGGATCGCCCTGGCGATCACGGCGGGCCCCGCTGCAGCGCTCGGTTGGCTGGTCGCCGGTCGCATGCTGCGGCCCCTGCGCACCATCACCACGGCCACCAGACGCATCTCCGCCACCAACCTTCACGAGCGCCTGAACCTCGCCGGCCCCGACGACGAGCTCAAGGAATTGGGAGACACTTTCGACGATCTTCTCGCTCGCCTCGAGCGCTCGTTTCAGTTCGAGCGCCGGTTCGTCGCCAATGCCTCCCACGAGCTGCGCACACCGCTCGCGACTATGCGGGCCTCGCTCGACGTGGCGATGGCGAAGCCCGGGCCCGTTCCCCCTCAGATCTTCGCTCTCGCCGAGCGGCTTCGCCGGGAACTCGATCAGGCCGACCGGCTCCTCGAGAGCTTCCTCGCCCTCGCTCACGCCCAACACGGTCCGGTGGCGGACGAGTCCACGTTCTCGCTCGCCGATATCGCTTCTGCCGCGATCGAGCGTCGCGCTGGTGCCATCTCCCGCATCGACCTCACCGTTGACCGAGAATTGTCCTCCAACGCGCGGGTCAGGGGGAGCGAGACGTTGCTGTCCCGCATGGCCGAGAACGTGATCGACAACGCGATCAAGCACAACGAACCAGGAGGGTGGATACGGGTGAAGACCGCAGTCGAAGGGCCGCTTGCCCGTCTCGTGGTGGAGAACGGGGGGCCGGTCCTCGCCCAGGACGATGTCGACGAGCTCGCCCAACCCTTCCGACGGCTCGGCGCGGATCGGACCGACTCGGACAAGGGCAGCGGCCTGGGGCTCTCGATCGTTGCCTCGATTGCCGAGGTCCATGGCGGGACGCTCGATCTCCGGGCCCTGAGCGATGGCGGCCTCCAGGTGGTCATCGCGTTGCCTCTTGCGGTGGAGACCGCAGCTGGGGCGCGGGCGTGAGAGTGCTGGTGGTCGAGGACGGCCGGGCTCTCGCCGACGTCGTCGTCGAGGGGCTCCGGGACGAGGGCATGGCCGTCGACGTCGCCTACGATGGCCTCGAGGCAGCATCGAAGCTGGACGTCAACTCCTATGACGTGGTGGTCCTGGATCGCGACCTTCCCGGGATCCACGGCGATGCCCTCTGCAGGATGATCGCCGAGGGCGACAGCCCCGCCATGGTGCTGATGCTGACCGCGTCCGGATCCCCCGGCGAGCGCGTCAGCGGCCTTAGCCTGGGGGCCGATGACTACCTGGCCAAGCCGTTCCACTTCCCGGAGCTCGTCCTCAGGGTCCGCGCCCTCGCCCGTCGTCAGCCCACCGCCCGGGCTCGGGTGTTCCGGGCCGGCGGCCTCGAGCTCGACCCCCTGCGCCACATCGCTACACGCGAGGGGCGATCCCTCGACCTCTCGGTGAAGGAATTCGGGGTGCTCGAGGCGCTCATGCGAGCTCAGCCCGCGGTCCTCAGCGCCGAGGCCCTTCTCGAGCACGTATGGGACGAGAACGCCGACCCCTTCACCAATGCGGTCGCCGTCACCATCAGTCGGCTGCGGCGGAAGCTGGGGGACCCCCCGGTCATCGAGACCATCCCGAGTCTTGGGTACCGGATCGCTGGCTCTCCTGGCTGAAACGAATGTCTCGCAGCACGAAACCGGCTGAGACGCTCCCTGGAGGACAGAGGAGGGAGAGGCGGACGGGAATCGAACCCGCCGGGGGACTCTCGTCCCCCCACACGGTTTTGAAGTTCGGGGACGGTCGTGTTGCCGTGTGTGATCTGGTGCTGCCTGGTGCCATCC
>JBKPBM010000026.1:0-2509 GCA_046744325.1 Actinomycetota bacterium
GCCGAGGCCACGCCCTCGCCAGGACGGGCGAACCCCGAGCAGGCCAACCCGCCCCCGACGCGACCCCTCCTGCTCGATCACCCGGCAGAGCGAGAAACCGATCACCTCCTCGCCGTGAGAGGCCACGAGCCACAGTCCCGGATCGATCTCGCCGGCCTCGTCCTCGAGGATGCCGGTCCACCACTCCTCCTCCGACTCGGAAACGAACCCCCAGTGATCTGCGAAGGCCTCGGCGTAGGCATCGTGGAGTGCCGCGCGGTCCCGGACGAGGTCAACCGGCCGGATCATCACGCCATCGGGCACTCCGACGCCGGGCGCGGGGTTCGTCCGCAGGTCGATGCTCATCGACAGGAAGTAGCGGAATGGCGCGTAGCCGCGGCCTTCCAGGAGGGTCGGGGCGGCTGCGTCTGCCGCCCAGTGTGTGAGGGTCAGGACCTGACCTCCGCCGGCCCCGGCCATCTGCCGTGCGCGTCCCTCGCAGAATGCCAGGAGCCCCGACCCGACGCCGCGGCCCCGACCGCTGGGAGCGGTTCGAGCGAACGCCCTGATCTCATCGGGCCCGTGTTCCCAGAGGTGGGCGAAGCCCAGGAGCCGGCCATCGGCGAAGGCGAGTCTCGAGTTCGTGTCGGGATGGCTTCCACCCTCATGGAGCCTGGCGCGGGCGGCCGCCGGCGACGTCGGGCCGCCGAGCGGATGGTAGGACCTCGTGCAGTCGTCAAGCAGGGCCGCGATGGCTTCGGCATCGTCGTCGGTGGCCGGTCGGAAGGACAGGGCAGCACGCATCCGGATTCCTCCTTCATGCGATGGCGAGAGGACCTCGGCGGGTCGAGCGCGAGTCAGGCCAGACGAGCGAGGCAGGCGACCGGCGCGGGGTCGAGTTGAGCGCACACGTTCGGCATGGTCGCCTCCTTTCGCAGATGGGACTGGCCCGCCCATGCTAACGCGTTGGTCAGGCCGATGAGGGGTCCTCTATAGTCCGGGAACGTGGCCGAGACCTACCGCATCGTGATCGCCAAGCCCGGCCTCGACGGGCACGACCGCGGGGCCAAGATCGTCGCCCGGGCCCTCCGCGATGCGGGCTACGAGGTCATCTACACCGGGTTGCACCAGACGCCCGAGCAGATCGCGGAAACCGCCATCCAGGAGGATGCGGACGCGGTGGGGCTGTCGTGCCACTCGGGCGCCCACATGACCCTGTTCCCTCGCGTGGTGCAGCTCCTGCATGGCCAGGGGGCCGACGACGTCCTGGTGTTCGGCGGCGGGATCATCCCTCGCGAAGACATCCCGAAGCTCAAGGAGCGCGGGATCGAGGAGATCTTCACCCCGGGCACCTCGACGTCCGACATCGTCGCCTGGCTCAGGGCCCGGCTGGCCAAGAAGGCCAGCTGACGCGAGCGCGTGGACCTCTACGAGCACCAGGGCAAGGAGCTGTTCGCGCGCCACGGCATCCCGCTGGTGGAGGGCTTCGTCGCCGAGAGCGCGGGGGAGGCCCGGCGGATCGCCGAGCGCCTGGGGGGGAAGGTCGCGGTCAAGGCGCAGGTCCAGATCGGCGGGCGCGGCAAGGCCGGGGGCATCCAGCTCGTTCAGAGCGCCGACGAGGCCGAGGCCGCCGCCCGGGAGATCCTTGAGGGAGGGTTCCGGGGCACGCCGGTCACCCGCGTCCTGGTCGAGCGTCTGGTGGACATCGCGGCGCAGTTCTACGCCGCGATCACCCTGGACCGCAGTTCGCAGCGCTACCTGGCCATGGTGTCCAACGAGGGCGGGATGGACATCGAGGAGATCGCCCGCACGATGCCCCAGGCCATCCGCCGATCCGGCATCGACCCGGTCCTCGGCCTTCGCTCCTATCAGGTGCGCTACCTGGCGGGGCACGTGCCGGTCGAGGCGCGGGAGGGAACGGCCGACGTGCTCCAGAAGATGTACCGGATCGTCTGCTCCGCCGACGCGACGCTGGTCGAGATCAACCCGCTGGTCCTGCTGAAGGGCGGGGTGGTCCTCGCCCTCGATGCCAAGGTGACCATCGACGACAACGCGCTGTACCGCCAGCCCGAGATCGCCGCGCTTCGTTCGTCCTTCCCGGTCGATCCCACGCAGGCCCGGGCCAACGAGAAGGGCCTGCAGTACGTGAAGCTCGACGGCGAGGTCGGGATCATCGGCAACGGCGCGGGGCTGGTGATGTCCACCCTCGACGTGGTGACCCAGGCGGGGGGTAGTCCCGCCAACTTCCTGGACGTGGGCGGCGGAGCCAGCGCCGACATGATGGCGACGTCGCTTGAGGTGGTGCTGTCCGACCCGCAGGTTCGAAGCGTGCTGGTGAACATCTTCGGCGGGATCACCCGCGGGGAGCTGGTGGCCCAGGGCATCATCGAGGCGCTCGACAGGGTGGACGCAAAGGTCCCCATCGTGGTTCGTCTTGACGGAACGAACGCGGAGGAGGGCCGCCGGATCCTGCAGGAGGCGGCGCATCCGCGGATCGTGCCGGCGGCGACCATGCTGGAGGCGGCTCGCA
>JBKPBM010000075.1:0-9412 GCA_046744325.1 Actinomycetota bacterium
GGCGAAGAATGGTACTAGTTCTGCTTCGCCGGGTTCAGCGCAGATCGATCTCGCTGAAGTAGGAAGGAACGACCCGGCGATGGCGGGTTCTCGATGCCGTCGGCCGGGTCCATTGGTGCGTCACATGGTCATACGTTCTGCGTGGGGAGGCGAGGTCGGGCCTGGAAGAATCCGGAGCCATGTCCGAACCGTGGTGGCGCGACGCCCTCATCTATCAGATCTACCCCCGGAGCTTCGCCGACTCGAACGGCGATGGGATCGGGGACCTGCCGGGGATCGTCGCCCACCTGGACCACATGGTGGAGCTCGGGGCCGACGCCATCTGGCTGAATCCGATCCACCCCTCTGGCGGTATGGACGGCGGGTACGACGTCACCGACTACCTGGGCGTCGAGCCCGCCTACGGCACCCTCGAGGACTTCGATACGCTCGTGGCCGAGGCCCATCGCCGGGGGCTGAAGCTCATCCTGGACTTCGTTCCCAACCACACCTCGGACCGTCACCCGTGGTTCGTCGAATCCCGCGCGTCTCGACAGTCCGCCAGGCGGGACTGGTACGTCTGGGCGGACGGGAAGGACGGCGGCCCGCCCAACAACTGGATCTCCACGTTCACGGGATCGGCGTGGCAGTGGGACGAGCGGACGGGACAGTTCTACCTGGCCTCGTTCTATCCCCAGCAGTGCGACCTGAACTGGCACAACGCCGACGTTCGGAATGCCATGACCGACGCCATGCGGTTCTGGGTGGACCGCGGCGTTGACGGGTTCCGTCTCGACGTGGTGCAGGGTCTGGGCAAGGACGGCCTGCTCCGGGACAACCCGCCGCGCACAACGCCAGGCGGGACGACGATCCGGCGGTACGACCAGAACATGCCCGAGACCCACGACTGTGTCCGGGCCATGCGGGAGGCGGTCGGACCCGACGTCCTGCTCCTCGGCGAGGTCTGGATGCTCGACATGACCCAGGTGGTTCCCTACGTCCGGCCGCGGGAGCTGGATCTCGCCTTCAACTTCCCCTTCGCCATGGCCCCGTGGAACGCCCGGGTCATCGCCGCGCTGATCGACCAGGCCGAAGACCTGTTCGGCGAAGCCGGCGGGTGGCCCGTGTATCACATCGCCAACCACGACATGCCGAGGCCCGGAACCCGATGGGGCGAGCGGGCCATCCGACCGGCGGCGGTGATGCTGCTGACCCTGCGGGGAACGCCCCAGCTGTACCAGGGCGAGGAGATCGGGATGGTGGACGGCATCGTGCAGCCCGGGCGTCGCCACGACCGGGTCGGCCGCGACGGATGCCGGACCCCGATGCAATGGGACGCCGGCCCCAATGCCGGGTTCTGCCCCGATGGGGTGGAGCCCTGGCTGCCGATCGCCGATCCCGACCGAAACGTGGCGGACCAGCGGGCCGATCCGGATTCGACGCTCGCCCTGTACCGGCGGCTCCTGGCCCTTCGGCGCGCGTCGCCTGCTCTGCGCGCGGGCGCGTACCGTCCGGTCGGGGCGACCCGGAATGTCCTCCTCTACCTGCGAGAACTCGGCGACGAGCGCTTCCTGGTGGCGGTCAGCTTCGGCGAGGAGGGCGTGGACGTCCCGGCTGAGCGGGGTCGGATCGCGGTGGCGTCATCGGCTCACCGGGAGGGCGAGACGGTCCTTGGGACCCTTCGGCTCGAGGCCGGCGAGGCGGTGGTCGTCCGGCTGGACACCGGCACCGAAGCCTGAGGGCGGCCGGGAATGGCCCCTTGAGGCTGTACAGTAAGTTCAAGGCCCGCATCGCGCGTTCGACAAAGCGTCCCGAGCACAGGAGCGAGATGACCACAGCCAAGACCGTCCTCGAGAAGGAGCGCGTCGTCGTCCGGTTCGCCGGCGACTCGGGCGACGGGATGCAGTTGACAGGGGATCGCTTCACCAGTGCCACCGCCATCCTCGGCAACGACCTCGCCACGCTCCCCGACTTCCCCGCCGAGATCCGAGCGCCGGCCGGCACGCTGGCCGGGGTCTCGGCCTTCCAGATCCACTTCGCCAGCCGCGACATCGTCACGCCCGGCGACGCTCCCAACGTCCTGGTCGCCATGAACCCCGCCGCCCTCAGGGCCAACATCGGGGACCTGGAGAAGGGCGGGCTCCTGATCGTCAACGAGGACGCGTTCCTGGACCGGAACCTGGAGAAGGCGGGATATGCGGCGAACCCGCTGGACGACGGCTCACTCGAGTCCTACCAGGTCTACAAGGTCCCCATGACCTCGATCACGCTGCGGGCCACCGAGGGGACGAACGTGTCCAAGAAGGAGGCCGAGCGGGCCAAGAACATGTTCGCCCTGGGGCTGCTGTCCTGGATGTACGGGCGGCCCACCGATGTCACCCAGCGGTGGATCGAGGGCAAGTTCAAGGCCAAGCCCGACATCCTCGCCGCCAACCTGGCGGCGTTCAAGGCGGGCTACAACTTCGGGGAGACAACGGAGGTCTTCGCCCACACCTACGAGGTCAAGCCCGCGCCCGTCGCCCCGGGCACCTACCGGAACGCCAGCGGGATCACCGCCCTGGCTTGGGGGTTGATCGCGGCCAGCGTCAAGAGCGGGCTGCCCATCTTCTACGCGAGCTACCCGATCACGCCGGCCTCCGAGCTGCTGCACGAGCTGTCCCGGCACAAGAACTTCGGTGTGCGCACCCTGCAGTGCGAGGACGAGATCGCCGCGGCGGGGGCGGCGCTCGGGGCGGCCTTCGGCGGGCACCTGGGCGTGACCGGGACCAGCGGACCCGGGCTTGACCTGAAGCAGGAGACGATCGGGCTGGCCGTGGCCCTGGAGCTGCCGATGATCATCGTCGACGTCATGCGGGCGGGCCCCTCCACGGGGATGCCCACCAAGACCGAGGCGGCCGACCTTCTGGCGGCCATCCACGGCCGGCACGGCGAGTCGCCCATCCCGGTCGTGGCCGCCCGTACCCCGGCGAACTGCTTCGACACGGCCATCGAGGCCGTTCGTATCGCGGTGACGTGGCGGACCCCGGTGATCCTGCTGACCGACACCTTCCTGGGGAACTCCTCCGAGCCGTGGAGGCTGCCCGACGTGCAGGCGCTGCCCGACATCGATCCGAAGTTCGCCACGCAGGTCAACCACGACGATGGGTTCATGGGCTACCTGCGCGACGAGAACCTGGCCCGGCCGTGGGCCATCCCGGGCACCCAGGGTCTGCAGCACCGGATCGGCGGCCTGGAGAAGCAGGACATCAGCGGGAACATCTCCTACGATCCGCACAACCACGAGCGGATGACCCACGTCCGCCAGGCGAAGGTGGAAAAGATCGCCGACTCTATCCCGCCGATCGAGGTGGACGACCCCGACGGTGACGCCGATCTGCTGGTGTTGGGCTGGGGCTCGAGCTTCGGGGCGATCCTGGCCGGCGTCCGCCGGGCCCGGGAGCAGGGCCGGCGGGTGGCCTCGGCCCACATCAGCCACCTCAACCCGCTCCCGCCGAACATCGAGAAGGTCCTACGGCGTTACCCGCGGGTCCTGGTCCCCGAGATGAACCTCGGCCAGCTGGCCATGATCCTGCGGGCGCGGTTCCTGGTGGATGTGGAGACCTTCTCGAAGGTCCAGGGGCAGCCCCTGCTGGCCGCCGAGGTCCAGGACCAGATCCTCGAGAGGACGACGGCATGAGCGCGGGCACGGGCAACGGGAACGGGGGCGGGGGCGACCGACAGGCGGTTGCCCTGACCAAGAAGGACTTCACCAGCGACCAGGAGGTCCGGTGGTGTCCGGGCTGCGGTGATTACGCCATCCTGTCGACGGTCCAGGGCTTCCTCCCCGAGCTGGGCGTTCCTCCCTGGCAGACGGTGTTCGTCAGCGGGATCGGCTGCAGCGGGCGGTTCGTGTACTACGTGGACACGTACGGCGTCCACGGGATCCACGGGCGGGCCCCGGCCATCGCCACCGGCCTGGCCACGGCCCGACCCGACCTGCACGTCTGGGTGATCACCGGAGACGGCGACGCCCTGTCGATCGGCGGGAACCACCTGATCCACGCCCTCCGGCGCAACGTGAACCTGAAGATCCTGATGTTCAACAACCAGATCTACGGGCTGACCAAGGGCCAGTACTCCCCGACCAGCGAGGAGGGGAAGGTCACCAAGTCGACGCCGTTCGGGTCCCTCGACCACCCGTTCAATCCGGTTGCCCTGGCCCTTGGGGCCGAGGCGACGTTCGTGGCCAGGACGATGGACAACGACCGGGCCCACTTCACGGCGGTGCTCCGGGCTGCGGCGCAACACCAGGGGACGGCGTTCGTCGAGATCTACCAGAACTGCAACGTGTTCAACGATGGTGCGTTCGACCTGCTCCGGGAGAAGCCGCACGGCCAGGAGAACCAGATCCGGCTGGAGCACGGCAAGCCCGTCACGTTCGGCTCGGGCGGGAGCCGGTGCGTGGCGGTCGAGTACGACGGGACACTGCGCGTTGCCGACACGGCCGACGTGCCCGAGGAGCTGATCTACGTGCACGACGCCGAGCGCGAGGATCCCTCGCCAGCCTTCGCTCTGGCCCACCTGGCGAAGGGCCCGACCACGCCCACGTGCATCGGGGTCTTCCGCAACGTGGCCCGTCCCGTGTACGGGGAGCTGGTGGATCGCCAGATCGAGATGGCCACGGCGAAGCTGGGGCCGGGTGACCTGACGAAGCTGCTCCATTCCGGGGACACCTGGGACGTCACCTAGCCACTAGCTCGACGGCCACCTCCGCGGCAAGCTCGGCATTCGAGACCAGCAGGGCCACGTTCGCTTCCAGCGACGCGCCGCCGGTCCGCTCGGCGAGACAGGACAAGAGGAACGGCGTGACGTCCTTGCCCCGGACCCCCTTTCGGTGGGCCTCCTGGAGACAGTCCGCGACCGCCTCGCCGACCACGTCGCCTTCCATGCCGAACGCCTCCGGCACCGGGTTGAACACCAGGACTGCAGAGGGCGCGCCCAGAGCCCCGTGTGCGCGGGCGACGTCGGCGACGCCCCGCGCATCGCTCACCCGGTGCTCAAGCGGGACCGAGCTCTCGCGCACGACGAAGAAGGGGACCCGATCACATCGGTAGCCGAGGATCCCCACCCCCAACTCCTCCAGCCGCTCGATGGTGGCGGGGAGGTCCACGATCGACTTCGGCCCCGAACAGACCAGTGTCACGGGGGTCCATGCTATCTCCAAGAGATCCGCAGAGACATCCCCGGAGCCGGGGTGGACCCCCCCGATCCCCCCGGTGGCGGCCACGTCGATCCCGGCGGCGTGAGCCGACCAGATCATGGCGGAGACGGTGGTGGCGCCGAGCCCTCCCGAGGCGAGGACGAAGGGGAGGTCCCGGCGAGCGACCTTCGCCGCCGCCTCCGGGCTGCAGAGACGGGACAGATCGGCATCCGAGGCGCCCACGTGGATCAGGCCCCCCTCCAGGAACGTCCAGGCCGGCTCGGCGCCGACGGCCCTCACCGCCTCCGACATGGCCGACGCGACCTCGAGGTTGCGGGGTGCCGGGAGGCCCTGGGCCAGCACGCTGGTCTCCAGGGCGACCACGCCGCGCCCGCCGGCCAGGGCCCCGGCGACGGGGTCCGAAAGCTCGAGGAACTGGTTCACCGCTCGGGCCAGGCGTCCGGGCCGGCGGCGGCCCGGGCTCCGGCCGCGCAGGCACGGTCGACGGCATCCTGAAGGTGGGCGCCACGGGCCAGGGCTGCCAGGAGCGTTCCGTCGAAGGCGTCCCCGGCCCCCGTTGGATCGACGACCCGTGAGGCGGGATCAGCGATGGGGGCCCGGCCCTCCACTATCGCGCCATCCCGGACGGTGAGCCGTGCTCCGGCCGCCCCCCGCTTGATGCAGACCATCGGATACCGCTCTTCGGGGCCCCTGCGGGATCCGCGCGGGCGGCGTTCGCCGCGAAGCACGTCGGCCTCGTCTTCATTGGCCAACAGGAGGGTGACGTGATCGGTCGCCCGGAAGAACGCCTCCGCGCCATAGGCCTGCAGGAGCGGCCACGATGCCGTATCGACCGCCACGATGGGCGAGGCGGCCCGTTCGATGGCGGCCCTGGCGGCAGCCTCGGAACCGGCGTCGAACAGCCCGTAGGCGCTGATCAGGACGGCTCGGGCCTCGAGGCGGTCGGGGAGACCCGATGGGGAGAGGTGGGCGTTGGCTCCCCGGTCGGCGACCATCGATCGCTCACCACCCGTGACCATCGCCAGGAGGGTGCCGGTGGGGGCCTCCTGGTCGACCGCCAAGCATGTCTCGACGCCACGTGTGGAGAGCGCGTCGCGGATCAGGCGCCCGGAGAGATCGTCGCCCACCCGGCCGTACAGCCGGACCCTGGCCCCGGCCGCCGCCGCCCACGCCGCAGCGTTGGCGCCGCTTCCTCCGGGTCGGACCCGGACGGAACCGCGAACATCTCCTCCCGGGGCCAGCGCGGGACTCCGGACGCTCACATCGACCATCGCGTCACCAACGACCAGGACATCCGGCGCGCTCGGATTCGGCTCGACCACGGCCCGCCGATTGTGACAGGGACGAGCACAACCGGGCTGGACACGGCGGATATCATGTGGCTCGGTCTGTTCGCTCCCGTCGGCAGGCTCTGCTCGGGAGCGGCCATGTCGGTCGCGAGCGGAGAGGGGCCATGGCGAAGGACGTCACGAGTGAGTCGCCCGCGCCGGACGAACGCCGGCCGCTGGGGAAGCCCGGCCAGGACCGTCGCTGCACCGAGTGCGGCGTGAAGCTGTCCCTCTACAACCCCGGCCCGAACTGCTGGCAGCACACGATCGGCTGGCCCTGGCGGGGACCCTCGGCCAAGCCCCGGTTCTGAGCTCCCCGCCCCAACGCTGACGCGAGCCGTGAGGGGTACCCTCCTGGCGTGGAGCGTTGGTGCCCGCGCTGCGAATGGATGGGAGAGGCCACGGGTCCATCGTGTCCGCGATGCGGAGCTGGAACCCTGGCCGTCGACGAGCATCCATCCGCGCCCACTGTGCCCGGAGTGGTAACTCCGTCGGCGCGGGAGACGCCGTCTAAGCCGCCCCCGGCGCGTCCAGTGGAGCCTCCCCCCCCGCTCGAGGAGGTCCTCCCTTCCGGACCACCGCGCCACCGACGGATCCTCGCCTCGGCGTGGCTCGTCCTGCCGGTGGGCATCGTGGTCGCCGTCGTGGCGGCGCTGGTCGTCCCGGCCGGCCGGTCGCCGACGAACCCCGAGGCGCGGAGCGCCCAGGCTGGGACCAGCGTGGAGCATGCCACCGGAGGCCCGGGACAGACGGGGCATCCGGCCACATACCTCCCCGACGAGCTTGCCTATATCGCCCCGACCAATGGTCCGGACAGCCCCCTCGGGCTGTTCATGAGCTCCGGATCCCTCCCCGGTCACCCGGTCGACATTCGCGCGATCGGCCAGCCCACCGCCGTCGAGTTCAGCCCGGACGGCGGTCACCAGGCCGTAGTGGACCACGCGGGCCGGATGATCGTGCTTCCCGAACGTCGGGTGGTTCCGGGCCCGGTGCGTGACTTCGCTTTCTCTCCCGGGGCTGAGCTGGTGGCGGTCTGCTCGGGCGCGTGGCCCCCCCGGATCACGATCTACGCGGTCGGCCAGTCCTACGGGCAGCGGGGGCCGAGCTTCCCCGGATGCGATCCGACATGGTCCGAGGACGGGACCTACCTCGCGTACCGGATCCCGGCCGACTTGGCGCGGGACGCCCCGCACGTCTACGACCGGCGCCTCATCGAGGTCCTCAACACTCGCCTCCGCCTGAGCTTTCTGGTCGCGGGGTCCTGGCCGGTGGCGTGGGCGGGCGCACCCCAGTATTCGATCCGGCCGCTGGCCGTCACGGCCCACGACGGCCGATCGGTCGAACTGGTGGATCCCCGGGGCGGCGGCCGTCGCACCCTCGTGTCCGCGTCGACGCTGGATTCGGTGTCCGGGAGCCACCCGCGTGGGCGAATCACGCTCCTGGCGTGGTCGCCAGATGGACAGCGGCTGGCGATCGCGTTCGGCCCAAGCTCGGCAGGCTCGACCGAGGTGATCGACGTGGAGCTCCGGGCGGGACGGGGCGCCGCCCTGGAGGACTCCTATGGGATCTCGTCGTTCACATGGTCCGATGACGACGACCTGCTCGTCGGGATCTCCGGGCCGGGGAGGGGAAGGACCGTGCTCTTCCGCCGGACCAGCCGGCCGGACCCAGCGCTCGTGGCATGGGACGCGTCATGGTCGGGCTCGGCCTCCCGCTGGTTCCTCGCCCATCGCATCGACGGATGGGCGGTCATCGACACTCTGACCTTGGCCCGCGTCGGGCCGATACGAGACTCGGCGAACTGGGAGTCGGCGCGCTGGTGCTGCCCGCCGGTCCCCGTGATCACCCTGGCTCCGGCGCCGGGCCCGTGAAGCACCGGCGTGGCTGCGGCCGGGGAGCCTAGGGAAGATCCTCCTCGGGCCCCCCGCCGATCGGGGTCTCGGTCCTGGGCGCCGCCACGGCCTCTCGCTCCCTGAGGAAGGCGACGAAGTACAGCGACGCGGCGATGTTCGCCCCGATGACCGGTCCCTCGACGTAGATCCAGAAGTCGGTCCAGTGTCCCGAGACCAGCGCGGGTCCGAAGGCCCGGGCGGGGTTCATGGCCGCCCCGGTCAGGATCCCGCCCATCAGGATGTCCATGGTGAGCACCAGCCCGATGGCCAGCCCGGCGATGGACTTGAACACGCCCCGGTCGTCGATGGCGGTGGCGAAGACCGTGAACACGAGGAAGAAGGTCAGGATGGCCTCGATCAGCAGGGCCTTCCCGTTGGTGATGCCGATGTTGTGGGCCACCTCGGGCACGCCGAGATCGGTTCGCCTCCAGATCGCCTCCGGGATGGCCAGGCGCAGGAGCCCCGCGGCCGCGGCGGCCCCGGCCAGCTGCGAGGCGATGTACATCACGCCCCGCACGGTCTCGATCTTGCCGGCCACCCAGGCTCCCACCGTGACCGATGGGTTGAAGTGGGCGCCGGAGATGTGCCCGAGGTTCGACACGAAGATCGCCAGCACCAGGCCGTGGGCCAGGGCGATGCCCACCAGGCCGCTGGTGCCGAGCACCGGCGTCATGACCGCCACCGCTCCGGCCCCGATGAACACCAGGGCGAACGTCCCCACAAACTCGGCCACCATCTGCTCGGAGTAGCTCTTCACCTCGTTCCCCTTCGTCGTCACGGACCCGGGCGCCGTCGAAGCCTACCTCGTGGATCGATCCGCGTTCACCATCGGCCGGCCGGGAGTGAACGACCCCCCGGTAGAATGGCGCCCACATGAAGGTCCTGCTGGTCTCGGCCGACCCCGCCACCAGGGAGACGGTGGCGCTCACCGCGCGCAGCGCGGGCCGCTCCGGGGCGGAGCTCGAGATCCTGGAGGCGTCCGACGGGCTGGCCGGCCGCGAGCTGGCATGGAA
>JBKPBM010000131.1:0-10902 GCA_046744325.1 Actinomycetota bacterium
GGCCGCGGAGCCAACCACCACCGGCCCGGACGGGCCGCCGCCGATCCCCGACCACCCCACGGAGTGGCAGCAGAACCCCACCCAGCCGGGACACTCGGCCGTGCAGTCCACCGAGAAGCTGCTGAACCCGACCAACGTCGCGGGCCTGACCCAGGCGTGGGTGGGGGCCACCGGCGGCCCGATCAACGGCTCGCCGAGCGTGGCGAACGGCGTGGTCTTCGTGGGGTCCGGCGACGGGAAGCTCTACGCCTTCGATGCCCAGAGCGGGGCCACGAAGTGGACCTACACCACCGGGGCCGCCATCGAGAGCTCTCCCGCCATCGCCAACGGGATGGTGTACATCTCCTCCGACGACGCCTCGGTGTACGCGCTGAACCAGACCACGGGGGCCCTGGTGTGGAGCGCGGCGACGCCGGCCCCCATCGTGGGCTCCCCCACCCCGGCGAACGGCAACGTGTACCTGGGTTCCACCGACGGCCTGGTGTACTGCTACAACGCCACCACCGGCGCGCTGGTGTGGAAGAGCTCCGGAACGTGGGGAGCCATCCGGACCACCCCGGCGGTGGTGAACGGGGTGGTCTACGTGGGGTCCGACCAGGACCCATCGGGTGCCGTCTACTCGTTGAACGCGACGACCGGCGCCCTGAACTGGACGGTGCACCCAGGCGGGCTGGTCCGTTCGTCCCCCACGATCGTCGGTGGGGTGATGTACGTCGGCGCCGACAACAACAAGCTGTACGCGTACAACGCGACGACCGGCGCGGAGATCTGGGAGACGGTCACGCTCGAGGGCTTCGTGCGGGCCACGCCGTCGGTGTCCAACGGCCTGGTGTACATCTCGGTGGCGCGGTTCGATCCCTCCGACGGGTTCACCGAGGCGTTCAGCGCGGCCACCGGCGTCCAGGTGTGGTGGCACCCCATGTCGGACTACGCGACGTCATCGGTGGCGGTGGCCAACGGCGTGGTCTACTCGGCCTCGTTCGGCCACACGGTCTCGGCCTACGACGCGAAGTCGGGCATCCGTCTCTGGAACACCTACCTGCCGTTGGGAGTGAACTCGTCCCCCACCGTGGTCAACGGCTACATGTACGTGGGCGATTTCGACAACAACCTGTACGCGTTCACCGATCTGACCCCGCCCACCGTGGTGTTCGACTCGAACCCCCCGGCGTACTACAACTCGGCGTCGGCGTCGTTCACCTTCCACGCCAGCGAGCAGCTCTCGGGCGGGATGACCTGTTCGGTGGACGGCGGCGCAGGCGGCGACTGTTCCGGCGGGACCTTCGCCACGCCGTCGCTTGCCGATGGTGCCCACACGCTGGCCATCACGGCCACCGACATCTTCGGCAACACCGGAGTGACCGCGTTCTCCTGGACGACGGACACGGTGGCCCCGGTGCTGACGGTGTCGGGCGGGCCGAACGGCTACTCCACGACCACCTCGGCGTCGTTCGATCTCTCGACCAGCGAACCCACCCTCGCGACCTATCAGTGCGGGCTGGACGGCGCGGCGCTTTCGACGTGCGGCCCGAACATGGACTATGAGGGCCTGGTCGATGGGTCGCATACGTTCCAGGCCACCACCACCGATGACGCCGGGAACGTCTCGGCCGTGGTGACCAGGACCTGGATCCAGGACACCGTCCCCCCGGTGGCGTCGTTCCTCACCGGCCCGCCCGCCCTCACGAACGTGAAGGTGGCCACGTTCACGTTCACCTCGAACGAGCCCGGGTCGACGTTCAAGTGCTCGATCGACGGTGGGTGGTTCTTCGACTGCTCCTCGCCATCGAGCACGGGGAGCCTGTCCGACGGCCCACATACGTTCGACGTGGAAGCCATCGACCCCGCGGGCAACGTCTCACCGTCCGTCCGGTGGAACTGGACGCTGGACGCGACGAAGCCGGCGATCACGGTAACGTCGGCGCCGTCGGGCTACGTGTCCTCGACGAGTGCCACGATCTCCTGGACCGCCACCGAGACCAGCACGTTCACCTGCCAGCTCGACGCCGGGTCGGCCGCGTCCTGCACCAGCCCGAAGTCGTACAGCGGGCTGGCCCAGGGCGCTCACACAGTGACGATCACCGCGACCGACCCGGCCGGAAACGCCTCCTCGGCGCTGGTGATCTGGACCGTGGACACCGTGGCCCCCACGGTGACGGTGACCGGACCGAAGAGCCCCACCAACCTGACCACCGCCACCATCAAGATCTCCTCCAGCGAATCCGGTGGGACCTTCTCCTGCGTGTTCGACGGCGCGCCGCTGACATGCACCGGGAACACCACCGTGGCCGGCCTGAAGGACGGCACGCACTCCTTCACCGCCACGGCGTACGACAAGGCCGGGAACGCCTCCGCACCGAAGACGGTGACCTGGGTGGTGGACACGGTCCCGCCGGTGCTGACGGTGTCGGGGGTGCCGCCGGCCCTGACCAACCAGAAGACCTGGACGTTCACGTTCACGTCGAACGAGCCGGGCTCGACGTACAAGTGCGCGAAGGACGCAGGGAGCTTCGTGTCGTGCACGTCGCCGTGGACGTGGGGCAGCCAGAGCGACGGGTCGCACACGCTCAAGGTCTACGCGACCGACCCGGCGAAGAACAACTCGGCCACGCAGACGTTCAGCTGGGTGGTGGACGCGACGAAGCCGGTCACCACCATCACCGGCGGCCCGGCGTCGTCGACCACGTCCACCACGGCGACGTTCACGTTCACCGCGACGGACGCGCACACCGTGACGTTCTCGTGCAGCCTGGACAGCGGCGCCACCACATCGTGTGTCAGCGGGGTGACCTACACGGGCCTCGCGCTGGGCACGCACCACTTCAACGTGTTCGCCACCGACGCGGCCGGGAACGTCGGGGCCACCGTCACGTGGACGTGGACCATCACGTCCTAGCCCGCCGGCCGGGCTTCTACGCGTGGAACCAGGTCACCGAGAAGGCCTGACCTCCTGACGCCAGCGCCGACGGCTGGGCCTTGATCCGGCCTCCATTGGTCACCATGGTGATCGCGTCGTTGGACCACGCCGTGTCGCTGATCGAACCCGTGTGGCCGTTCCCGGTGGTGAACGAGCCCGAGAAGTTCACGGTCCCGAAGTTCGTCAGTGGCTGGATCTGACACTGCGCGATGCAGAGGGACGGCGCTTCGGCCACCCACTCGGCCGACGTCTTCACTGCCGAGGAGACCGTGCCGGTCTTGGAGAAGCTCACGCCCGTGGTCACGTCGGTGATGGACAGGGTGAACGACGTGCCCGACGCCGAGACCTCAGCCGACAACGTGTCGCCGGGCGTGATCGTCATCCCCGAGATCTGGACCGAGGGGTTCGGGAAGAACTCGTACCACGCGTAGTACGAAGGGTTGTTCTTCCCGACACAATCGGAATCGGTGCCGAGCTGCTCCACCGTGTTCGAGTTGTAGCCGTCGATCCCGACCCAGAAGCTGGAGTACGTCGCCTTCCGGCTGGAGCAGGTCGCGGCAGGCTGGACCCAGGTGCCCTTGACGTCGGTGAACGTGGTACCGGACTTGTACGTCGCGTAGCCGGACCAGTTCAGGCTCTGGGTCGCTGCCCGGCCAGTGCGGCCAACTGGGATCAGCGGGTGATGCACGAGCGCAGCGGTCGCGCTGCCGCCGGTCGGGACCAGGGCAACGAGCAGGACGGCCACGAGCGGAATTCGTCTCACGTCGACCTCCTTCGGGTCGCGGGCGGGAAGACGGGGCGCAGAGCCGGATCATACGGTCGATCCCGTCGACGCTCAAGAGAGCTCTGAGCTTGCTCACAGCCATTTCTCAGCATCCGGCCCTACGATGCTGCTCATGAACGGCACAGGTCCATCCGAGGGAACCCGCATCCTGGTCGTGGACGACGAGGAGAACATCACCGACCTCCTGGCCACGGCCCTTCGATACGAGCGCTTCGATGTTGAGGTCGCCCACACGGGCAGAGAGGCGATGCGCGCCGTGACCTCGTTCCGGCCGCACCTGATCGTCCTGGACGTGATGCTCCCGGACTGGGACGGGTTCGAGGTGACCAAGCGCCTGGCCGACCAGCGGGAGCGGGTGCCGATCCTGTTCCTGACCGCCAGGGACGCCACCGGTGACCGGGTGCGTGGCTTGACCCTCGGCGGCGACGACTACGTCACCAAGCCGTTCAGCCTGGAGGAGCTGATCGCGAGGATCCGAGCCGTGCTCCGCCGGACGAAGGGTTCATCCGATAGCGAGGCCCGCCTGACCTACGGGGACCTGGAGATGGACGACGACCTGCACCAGGTGTGGCGGGCGGGGCGATCGGTCGACCTCACCGCCACGGAGTACAAGCTCCTGCGCTACCTCCTGGCCAACGCCCCGCGGGTCCTCAGCAAGTCGCAGATCCTGGACCACGTGTGGAACTACGACTTCGGCGGCGAGGGCAACGTCGTGGAGACCTACATCAGCTACCTGCGCAAGAAGGTCGATCGGGAGGAGCCGGGCCTGATCCACACCGTGCGGGGAGTGGGTTACTGCCTGCGGCTCCCGGGCGCGTGAACCGTGTCCCTCCGGGTCAAGCTGCTGATCGGCGTCATCGTCCTGGTGTTCGCCGGGCTCGCCGTCTCTGACGTCGTCACCTATACCTCGCTCAAGTCCTTCCTTCTTCGTCGGATCGATCAGCAATTGGTGTCGGGCGCTGACATCGCCGCCGACGCGGCGCTTTCGCAAGGTCATGTTGGCCCCTTCCCCGGTCCGGATCAGGGGGCCACGGCCCTGCCCCAGGGAACGTTCGGCGAGGTGCTGGACTCGAACGGGGACCTGCTGGGCAAGAAGGTGATCACCTACGAGGCGCAGACAACACAGGCCGAGCCGGTTCTCCCGTCGACGCTCCCGCGACCCGGCGCGGCTCAGCCCGACATCTTCACCACCGGAGCGACCGACGGCTCTTCGCTCCGGTATCGGGTCCTCGTCGGGCAAGGCGTGCTTCGCCCGAGCGGGGAACCGGCCACGGTCATCATCGGAATTCCGCTCACGGAAGTGGGTGAAACCCTTCATCGATTGCTCCGCATCGCCGGACTGGTGACGGCGCTGGTGGTCGTCGGGCTCGGATCCCTCTCCTGGTGGCTGGTCCGCAGAGAGCTCAGGCCGCTCGAAGTGATCGGCGTGACGGCCGGGGCCATCGCCGCCGGAGACCTCACGCAGCGTGTGCCGCGAGAGGACTCGCGGACCGAGATCGGGAGGCTGGGAACCGCCCTCAACGCGATGCTCGCCCAGATCGAACAGGCCTTCGCCGAACGAAGGGCATCCGAGGATCGGCTCCGTCGGTTCCTGGCCGACGCGTCGCACGAGCTCCGGACTCCCCTGACCTCCATCCGCGGCTACGCCGAGCTCTTCCGGCGGGGTGCGGCCGAGCGGGAGGAGGACCTGGAGAAGTCGATGCGCCGGATCGAGGACGAGGCCGCCCGCATGGGCGTGATGGTCGAGGACCTGCTGTTGCTGGCCCGCATGGATCAGGGTCGCCCGCTCGAGATGGAGCCGGTGGACCTGGCCGCCCTGGCGGCCGATGCGGTGGCCGACGCCCGGGCGATGGACGGCGCCCGCGAGATCGCCCTGGAGACCTCGCCCGCCGTGGTGGTCGGGGACGAGGCCCGGCTCCGGCAGGTGGCGGCGAACCTCGTGGCCAACGCCGTGGTCCACACTCCGCCGGGCACACCGGTCACCGTTCGAACCATGGTCGAGGGCGACGACGCGGTGTTCGAGGTGGCCGACCGCGGCCCCGGCCTCTCGCCGGAGGACGCCGGCCGGGCGTTCGAGCCCTTCTTCCGGCTGGACCCGTCCCGGGATCGACCCACTGGGGGCGCCGGGCTCGGGCTCTCCATCGTCGACGCCATCGCCAAGGCGCACGGGGGACGGGTCGACCTCGAAACGAGTCCGGGGGCAGGCGCCACGTTCCGCGTGATCATCCCGACGAAGACCGAGACCAACACGCGTCCGGCCGAGAACGCCTGAACCTAGGCGGCTCCTTTGGAACCAGTCCGAGCGCGGACCCGTTTGCGCATGACCGGGCGGGTCTCGGTGCGCCGAGCCACCTCCTTGAATCCGGCTCGGTCGTACATACGCTTCGCGCCGAAGAACATGAAGTCGGGGTGGCTCGGCTTGTCCTTGTCGACTGGGTAGGACTCCAGGAGTGTCGCCCCCCGCAACCTGGCGTAGTCGACGCCTGCCTTCAACAGCCCCTCGGCCACACCCTGGCCACGCGCCCGCTTGTCCACGAAGAAGCACACGATCGACCACACCGGCTTGTCGTCCACCGGCTTCATCACCGGCGAGCGGCGCAGGCGCAGGTATTCCTCGCGTGGCCCGAGCGAGATCCAGCCCACCGGGCTGCCATCCCGATACGCCAGGAGCCCGGGCACGGTCCCGCCGTCCACCAGCGCCTTCATCGCCCGACGGTTGTCCGGCCCCGGTCCGACGCCACCGTGGCCACCGGTTTTCCGGTAGTACATGCACATGCAGCCACGAACGATCGAGCCGCCGGGGCGGCCGAACAGCTCGATCAGATCGTCCCACCGCTCGGGGGTGAGCGAGTGTACCTCTAGCTTCACAGGCTCCTAATGTAGCGCCACGGCCACCTGGCGGGGCTGGGCCTTCGGATAGAGCGACCGCCCCACGCGGATCGCGGTCAGCACCCCGACCACCCCACACGCAACCACCACGGCCAGGCGGAACGGGGCCAGGCTCGCGTCGGTCCCCGCAGTCAGCGCGTGCACGGAGCTGGTGACGAACAGGACGAAGCTGGCGACGTGCACCCGGCGCCAGACCTTCTTCGAGATGTACCTGCGGGCCAGTGACGTGAGCTCCACGGCCAGGATCAGGTAGAACGAGGCGATCCCCCAGGCCACGGCGGCGGGCCGCCAGGTGCTCGTGAACGGGACCAGCACGTTGATCAGGCTGAAGTGGACGTAGGTGTCGAGCAGGATGGCGCCCACGTGGATGCCGGTGAAGATGAGGGCAGCCCCGCCCAGGAACCGATGGAAGTCGAACAGCCAGGCTGGGCGGGGCCGCCGCCCGAGCGCGCGGGTCGACAGCGCCAGTCCCCAGATCACGGAGCTGGCGGCCAGGGCCCAGGCCACGATGCCGGCCGCCCGGGCCGCGTACCACACGATCTGAGCGCTCATCGGGGTCCTCCTTCGAATGCGGGCTCGGGCAGGTCCGCGGAAGTGGTCAGTGAAAGGGCTTGATGAAAGCGTCGATGAAGCGGTTGGATCGCCCTGGCCGGTGAACCGCCAGAAGCCGCTCGTCAAGTGGACGTCCCCTCGATCGTCCACGACCAGCCCGTCGGCGCCGAGCGACTCCACCAGCGCCAGGCCATCGATCGCGCCGCTGAGAAAGGCCGCCTTCGACAGGACCTCGGCCTGCCATCCCTCGGCGGCGATCACGGTGGCCGAGGCGATCCCGGTTCGCGCGGGCAGGCCGGTCGCCGGGTCGATCAGGTGATGGCGGAGATCGCCGGCCGGGCCCCACGTCCGACGGGTCCGCATGCTGGTGGCCACCGCGCCCGAGCCCAGGCCGACGATCGCCGCCGGCTCGTCCCGGTATGGGTGCTGGACGGCGATCGACCAAGCCCCTGCGGCAGGCGCGTCCCCCGCCACCCGGAGATCGCCGCCGAGGTTCGCGCACGCACCCGTCGCGCCCAGCGACAGGAGCTCGGCCACGACGAGATCGGCCGCGAACCCCTTCCCGACGCCGCCGGGGTCGAAGCCCACACCCCTCGGAAGGCGGACGGTGGACGCGGCAGGATCGACCTCGATCCCATCCCACCCAAGATGGAGGTCGGAACGGCCACCGCCGGACGTCTCCGACAATTCGTCGAAGGTCCGGTCGTAGCCCGCCCGGACCACGTCGCCCAGGACCGTGGGATCGAAGGCCCCGCGGGTGATCCGACCCCCGTCGATGGAGCGTTGCACCAACGCCACGGTCTCCGGGGAGACCCCGAGGGCAAGGCCTGCCAACTGGTTCAGTCGGCTGATCTCGCTGTCGTCACGGAAGCGGCTCCACAGGCCCTCCAGGCGCTCGCTCGAGGCGCGGGCCGCGTCGAGCATCGAGAGGGAGCCGCCCACGACGATCACGTGGACGTCCGTCCCCATGGCCCGGAACCTGTTCTCAGCTTCCATTGCTGGTGGTGACCGTCGACTGGCTGGACGAGGTGGACGGGATGGCCGAGAGCGACGAGGACGACGTCGACGTGGACGTCGAGCTGCTCGAGGAGCTCTTCGACGACGTGGTGGATGAGCTGGTCGAGGTCGACGAGGCCGAGGTGGCCACCCGGCCTGCCGCCATGCCGGCGCCGAGCCCCAGGAACGCGGCCACGGAGAGCGCACCGGCGATGATCCGGGAGCGGGCGGCGGCGTGGCGGCGGGGGCCGGTTCGACGCTTCGGCCCGGGACGGGGGCGGGCAGCGGGTCGTTCGTTCATCGAAACCTCCTCCATCGTTGGACACGACCCGAAGCCTTTCGCACAGGGCTGACGCGAGTCTGCGAGCAGGCTGAGAGTTCGATGAGAGCGCGGAGCTCGAGGGGCCTACAGGCGCTGGGTGGCCCGGAGCTTGTTCTGGGCGTCCAGGGCGGCCACCTTGTAGGACTCGGCCAGGGTGGGGTAGTTGAACACCGTGTCCAGCAGGTAGTCGAGGGTCCCCCCGTTTCCCATGACCGCCTGCCCGATGTGGACGACCTCCGTGGCTCCCGTCCCCAGCACGTGCACCCCGAGGAGCCGCCGGTCCTCCGGGGACACCAGCAGCTTCAGCATCCCGTGGTGGTCGCCGACGATCTGTCCCCGGGCCAGCTCGCGGTAGCGGGAGATCCCCACCTCGTAGGGAACGGCCGCGTCGGTCAGCTCCTCCTCGGTCCTGCCCACGAAGCTGATCTCCGGGATGGTGTAGATCCCGATCGGGAACAGCTCGGGCGTCGCGTGCGACTCCAGGCCGAAGGCATCGAGCGCCGCCATCCGTCCCTGTTCCATGGCCGTGGCAGCCAGGCTGGGGAACCCGATCACGTCCCCGGCGGCGTAGATGTGGGGCACCGACGTTCGATAGCTCGATCCCACCTTGATCCGGCCACGCTCGTCCACCGACAGCCCTGCCCTGTCCAATTGCAGGGTCTCGCTCGCTCCGCGCCGTCCGGCCGAATACAGCACCGCGTCGGCCGCAATCCGCTTCCCGCTGGCCAGCTCGACCAGCGCTCCCTGCTCGAGCGACTCGACCGCGGCCACCTCCTCGCCCAGCCGGAAGGTCACCCCAAGCTCACGCAGATGATGCTGCAGCCCGTCCACGATCTCGCCGTCGCAGAACTCCAGGAGCCGGCGGCGCTTGTCGATCACGGTCACCTTGCTCCCCAGCGCCGCGTAGACGGAGGCGTACTCGATCCCGATGATCCCTCCGCCCACCACCGCCAGCGACCCCGGGATCCGTTCGATCGCCATGAGCCCATCCGAGTCGAACACCGTCTTGCCGTCGAAGGCGACGGTCGGTGGCCGGTCGGGCCGAGTTCCCGTGGCGATCACCACGGTGCCGGCGCTCACCGTGCGCTCCCCGCCCCCACCGTCCGCGATCGCCAACGTGTGGTCGTCGACGAAGCGGCCCAGCCCCTCGATCAGCGCCACGTGATTGCGGGCGAGTTGGTCGCGGATCACGTCGGTCTCGCGCCGCATGACCTCCAGGTACCGGTCCCGGAGATCCTGGACGGTGATGTCCTCCTTCACCCGGTAGCTCTGGCCGTAGAACCCACGCTGGGTGAACCCGGTCAGGTGCAGGACGGCTTCGCGCAGCGTCTTCGACGGGATCGTCCCGCTGATCACGCACACCCCGCCGACCTGGCGGCACTCGATCACCGCCGCGCGGTGGCCCAGCTTGGCCGCCTGGATCGCCGCCTTCTGCCCGGCCGGGCCGGAGCCGATCGCCACCAGGTCGAAGTCGAAGGCCATGGACGCACCACCGCAGGTCGAAGCCGTCACCGGCACCTTAGGACCGAAGGCCGGCCCCGGCAATTCACGGGTCCGCGCCGCTCCTTCGGTTCGGCTTCAGGCCTCGCCGAAGGCGTTCGGGGCCCGTCGCTGACGAAGCACCGAGAGCCCCCACCCGACGGCGGCGATCACCACCAATGCGGCGACCGCGCCCGCGCCTCGTAGTCGGAGCCCCGTCCGGTCCAGCAGGATACCCCCCAGGACCAGCGCGGCGAATCCGATCGCCGGCGACCACGCCCCGACCTCCGTCCAGTCCAGGTCGGCCCCGCTGAGGAGGCGCGCCCATCCGAGCCCGGCCAGCCCGACGGCGGCGAGCACGGCGATGCCCAAGCCCCCGAGCAACCAGGCGGACACCGGGCCCACCTGCGCCGACCCAGTCGACGGTGCGGTGGAGGAAACGCGGCGACCTCCCGGCGCTCTGGTTACCAGCGCCACCCCTGTCCCCACCCGGCGGCCCGGGTCCTGCTCCACCCACGCGTCGTACGCGGGGTTGGCCGAGGACAGGATGAAGGCCACCGGGTGCCTCCCGTCGATCGGGCGCAGGGCGTGCAGGTAGAGCTCGGACAGGGCCGAATAGCGGGCGGCCAGCTGGGCCGAGATCGGGTCGTCCGCGACGACATCCAGGTGGCCGGCCCGTCCCGCGAGGTAGTCTTCCGGTCGACCGATGAACACGTACGCGGCGGTGACGCGACCGGCAGGCAGCCCCGCGCGGATGGCGTGGGCGGCGAGCCAGACGAACGATCCGACGCTCGGTGTGCGATCGTCGACCACGAAGACGATCGGTGTGGCGTCGCCCACGCCGGCAGCGTCCAGGTACCGTCCCGCTGCCGATGCCTCGGCCACCTGATCCCCGTTCAAAACGGGGCGGAACGCATCCCACGTGCGAAGCGAGCCCCACGCGGAGAGCCCGATCACCCCGAC
>JBKPBM010000231.1:0-9774 GCA_046744325.1 Actinomycetota bacterium
CCTCCCGATCGATCTGCGCGAGGCCTTCGTGACCATCGAGGTGCTGGGGTTCGACTATCTCCCACCATGCCTGGGGGGGCGGCCATCGACATCGGCGTGCGAGCCAACCCGTTCGGCCGGACCCGCACCAGGACCCCCGCCTGGTGGCCATCTTCCAACGGTGGGGTTCACCTGGGGTGGCCAGTGGCTGGTGCCCGACGGGATGCACTTCGAGTTCGCCCGCTTCCACGTCGGGTAGCGCGGCTTCGGGAGGCGAAGAGGGTGATGCTCCCCCTTCCCTCCATCCATGGTGTACCAGACATACACCACGAATAGACGCGCGCCGATGCGTCTGGGTCAGGCTCATGTCCAGGTGCGAGGCGGCGAAATCCAACCCCGGCCGATACCCTTGTGGACGAAATGCATCGGCCACCTTCCCGCCCCCGCATCGGCCGGCCGGCCGTGCTCGTCGCCACCGCGGTCCTCGGCGCCGCCTGCAGCGGCACTCCGAAGAACGTCACCCCGACCTCTCCACCGCAGGGCACGATCAACGCCATCAAGGCCAGCGCGGTCCAGCTCTCCCTGATCCAGGCCCAGAGCCAGCTCGTGGTGGGCAAGAACCTCTTCGCCTTCGGCCTGACCACGGACAAGGGCCAGCTTCTCCAGGGCGGCTCACCCCAGGTGTGGGCGGCCACCGGACCCACCGTGCAGGCCGCCGGGCCGTTCGCCGCCACGTTCTACCGGTTCACCGCCGACCAGGAGCTCCAGGACAACTCCCCGAAGAGCCCGCTCACCGGGTTCTACGTCGCCCAGGTAAACCTGCCCACGCCGGGGCGATGGACGTTGGCCGCAGTGGCGGCGCAAGGTGCAACCCGAGCGGTTGGAGTGGGAGCCGTTGAGGTCGTGGCCACGCCCGATACGCCGGCCGTCGGCGACAAGGCCATCTCCGTGAAGACGCCGGTGGCCACCACCGAGCAAGGACTCCGCGAGATCGACACCCGCGACCCGCCAGACACCATGCACTACATCTCGCTGGACAGGGCCCTCACGAACGGCAAGCCCACGGTGGTGGTGTTCTCCACGCCCCTGCTGTGCGAGAGCATGATGTGCGGGCCGGTGACCGACGAGGTGTACAAGGTGTTCAAGGACATCGGCGCGTCGAAGGCGAACTTCATCCACGTCGAGGAGTTCCTGCCGGGCCCCGACCTGAAGCCGCCACCCCCGACGGCCGAGAACCAGTCGCCCGGGTTCAAGGCCTGGCACCTGCTCACCGAGCCCTGGGTCTACGTCATCGACGCGAAGGGCGTGATCGTCCAGCGGTTCGAGGGCCCGGTGGTCGCCCAGGAGATCGAGGCCGCGCTCCAACCCTTGCTGTAGGCGGCTCCCCGTACCGGTGGCCGTTCCACTGGGGTACCCTCGGCTGGCCATGACCCTGACGTGCCGGCTCTACCGGGACGGTCGACTGGACACCGACGCGGTCGACACGGACCAGATCGACGTGATCCGGCGGGAGTCCGGCACGCTGCTCTGGGTGGACGTCGACGGGCCGACCGAGGACAACATGGCCATGCTCGGACGCGAGTTCGGGTTCCATCCCCTCGCGCTGGAGGACTGCCTGCACCCCCACCAGCGGCCGAAGATCGATCAGTACCAGGACTACTTCTTCGTGGTGGCCTACGGGATGGGGGTGGCGGACGCCGAACTCATCGAGCACGAGATGGCCATCTTCGTCGGCAGGAACTACCTGGTCACCGTGCGCAAGCCACCCGCGTTCGACCTGGCCTCCACCGTGAAGCGGTGGGACGCGCACTCGGAGCTGGCCTCGGAGGGGGGCGGATACCTGCTCTACATCCTGCTGGACGAGATCGTCGATGGATACTTCGACGTGCTCGATCTCTACGAGGACCGGACGGAGGAGGTCGAGGAGCGTGTGTTCGGGGTCGGGGCGAACCCGGAGGAGCAGGCGGCGCAGACCGAGATCTTCCGGGTGAGGAAGGAACTGGTGGGATTCCGGCGAGCCGTCGCTCCTCTCCGCGAGGTGCTCGACGTGATGCAGCGCCGGGTGGTGGACGTGGTGACCCCGCCCCTGGAGCCGTACTACCGCGATGTCTACGACCACGTGCTCCGGGCCACGGACTTCATCGACAGCCTGCGCGACCTGCTGTCGTCTGCGCTGGAAGCCTATCTGTCGGTGGTGAGCAACCGGCTGAACGAGGTCATGAAGAAGCTGACCTCGTGGGCGGCGATCATCCTGATCCCCACGCTCATCGCCGGGATCTACGGGATGAACTTCATCCACATGCCGGAGCTGCGCTGGCGCTTTGGCTACCTGTGGGCGCTGGGGCTGATGATCGTCGCGGCCATGATCCTGTACCGCATGTTCAAGCGGCGCGACTGGCTGTGACCCCTCACCGGGCGGAGTTCGATGCCCCGTCCCGCCAGGCGTAGAGGACCAGGCCGCGGGACCAGTGGTGCCCGCGGAACCGTTCGTACTCCCGCCCGTGATGGAGCTCCTTCCTGGCCCCGGGAAGCTCCACCTCCATCAGGCGATCGGGGTCGTGCGCGGTGAACTCCTGGGCAAGGCGCCGCGATCGCGGGAACATCCGGGCATTCACCGTGGTCAGCGACAGGCCCCTCGCGGCATGGGCCCAGAACCTCGGGAGGAGCTCGTAGCACGCCTCCTCAGGGAACATCCCGAACAGCGAGGAGACCACCACCCAGTCGAACCGTTCGTCCGAGTCGAGGACGTCGTCCAGATCGCGGGTCTCGAATCGCCCGCGCGGGTACCGCCGGCGAGCCTCCTCGACGTAGCCGGCGTTGAGGTCGCAGCCGTAGTACGCGCAGCCCTCCGGGAGCACCTCGGCCAGCGTGCCGATCCCGCATCCCGGCTCCCACACGGTGCCCGGTGCCGTGATCACCCCTGCCGCCACCCGCAGCCATTCGATCCACGCCCACCGGGGGGTATCCATCATCCCGAACAGAACCGACAGGTCGGCCCCGGCCCAGAACCGCTTGGCCTCCTCGGTTGTCTCGGTGACGGCCTCGCCCCAGCGGCTCACGCGGCGATCATCGGGATTCGATGCCCTCACGGGGCCGGTCGTCGGCCCGGTGGCGGTAGAACTCGGTCCGCTCCGGGGCCAGGGGGGTCCTTCCCAGGATCAGGTCGGCCGCCTTCTCCGCGGTCATCATCACCGGGGCGTAGATGTTGCCGTTGGTGACGTATGGCATCACCGACGCGTCGACGATCCGCAGTCCCTCCAGGCCGTGCACCCTCATGGTCGCCGGGTCGACCACCGACATCGCATCGGTGCCCATCCGGCACGTGCACGACGGGTGCAGGGCCGTCTCCCCGTCCCGGGCCACCCACTCCAGGATGTCCGCGTCGGCCTCGACGCTCGGGCCCGGCGACAGCTCGCCGCCGTTGTAGCTGTCGAACGCCGGCTGTCCGAGGATGGTCCGCGCCACGTGGATGGCCTCCACCCACTCACGGAGGTCCTGCTCGGTGGAGAGGTAGTTGAACCGGAGCGCGGGGTGCGCGCGGGGATCGGGGCCGGTGATCTTCACCGACCCGCGCGCGTCGGAGTACATGGGACCGACGTGCACCTGGTAGCCGTGGCCCCCGGCCGGGGCGGAGCCGTCGTAGCGGATGGCGATGGGCAGGAAGTGGAACATCACGTTGGGGTAGGCCACGGCGTCGTTGCTCCTGACGAATCCGCCCGCCTCGAAGTGGTTGGTCGCCCCCAGCCCCTTCCGCATGAACAACCACTGGAACCCGATCCAGGGCCGGTTCCGCCACAGCAGGCCGGGGGCCACGGAGACGGGAAGCTTGCACGCGTACTGGACGTACACCTCCAGGTGGTCCTGGAGGTTCTCCCCCACCCCCGGCAGGTCGTGCCGCGCGTCGATGCCGAGCGACCGAAGCTCGGCCCCGTTGCCCACGCCGGAGAGCTGCAGGAGCTGGGGCGAGTTGATCGCGCCCCCGCACAGGATCACCTCGCCGCCGCGTGCCCGCCGGGCGGCGCCACGCCGCGTGTACCCCACGCCCACGGCACGCGTTCCCTGGAACTCGATCCCGGTGACGAACGCGCGGGTCTCGACCCGGAGGTTCCGCCGCCCCATGACCGGATGCAGGTACGCCCCGGCGGCGGAGAGGCGCCGGCCACGGTGGATGTTCCGGTCGAACGGCGCGAACCCCTCCTGCCGGTACCCGTTCACGTCGTCGGTCAGCTGGTATCCGGCCTGCTGGACCGCCTCGAAGAACGCGCGGAACAGCGGGCTGGTGGCCGGGCCTCGCTCCAGGACCAGAGGCCCGTCGTGGCCGCGGAACCGGTCCTCGGGATCCGCCGCCAGGCAGGTCTCCATCCGCTTGAAGTACGGGAGGCAGTGGGCGTAGTCCCAGGCCTCCATCCCCGGGTCGGCGGCCCAGCGCTCGTAGTCCAGGGGATTCCCCCGCTGGAAGATCATCCCGTTGATGCTGCTCGAGCCGCCCAGCACCTTGCCCCGGGCGTGATCGATCCGCCGGCCGTGCATGAAGGGCTCGGGCTCGGACCGGTACCGCCAGTCGTAGAACCGGCTCCCGATCGGAAACGTCAGCGCCGCCGGCATGTGGATGAACACGTCCCACGGGTAGTCGGGGCGGCCGGCCTCCAGCACCAGCACCCGGATCGACGGGTCGGCGGTGAGGCGGTTGGCCAGGACGGAGCCGGCCGACCCTCCCCCGACGATGATGTAGTCGTAGCTGGTGGGGGCCATGGGATCCTCGCGCGCATGGTAGCCCGTCGCCGGACCGCACGTGAACCCTGGCCCGATCTCCCCTGCCGGGATAACGTATGGCCGTGGCGACGGAGAGCGCGAACGACGCCTTCGAACAGTCAGTCGCCGTGGTGCACGAGGCCAACGACCGGGGCATCCCGCTGAAGCTCCTGGGCGGCCAGGCCGTCCGCCTGCTCTGCCCGCAGTACCCCCACCGGGCCCGGGACGACCAGGACATGGACTTCGCCTCCGTTTCCTCCGCGAAGCGAGGCATCATGGACTTCCTCGCCGAGAAGGGGTTCGTGGGCGACCAGCGGTTCAACACCCTCTACGGAGACAAGCAGATGTACTTCACCACCGGCGACGGCAAGACGTCGGTCGACGTGATCATGGACAAGCTGAACATGTGCCACCTGCTCGACTTCAGCGAGCGCATCGGACGGATGCCGTACACCCTGGACGTCACGGACCTGCTGCTCTCGAAGCTCCAGATCGTTGAGCTCAACCCCAAGGATGTGCACGACCTGCTGCACCTGCTGTCCGGGTTCGAGGTGCGCGGTGGCGACGAGCCCGGCACCATCGCCCTGGGCCGGGTGGGCAAGCTGGTGGGTGAGGACTGGGGCTGGTGGCGGACGGTGACCGGCAACCTGGACAAGCTGGTGCACCTGGGAAGCGGCGAGCACCGCGACCTGATCCCGGAGGCACGGCATCACGACCCGATCGCCCAGACCAAGCACCTTCGCGAGTTCTGCGACGCGTGCCCGAAGACCCTCAGGTGGAAGCTGCGCTCACGGGTCGGGGACCGGGTCCAGTGGTACGAGCTGCCGGAGGAGGTCGCCCACTAGCCCGGTGCCGGGCGCGTGCCCGGACTTGCGCCCACGGCGGCGGAGACGGAGGATTCGCGTCGGACGTTCGGAAGGGGCCCCGAGCTGAAGATCTTCTTCGTCACCGACATCCACGGCTCCGAGATCTGCTGGCGGAAGTTCCTGAACGCCGGGCCGTTCTACGGGGCCGACGTGGTCATCGTCGGCGGCGACATCACCGGCAAGGCCATGGTCCCCATCGTGGAGCGCAGGGGGCGGTGGGAGACCACCCTGCAGGACCACCTCGAGGTCCTCGAGACCGAGGACGAGGTGCGCGCCATCGAGACCAAGATCCAGAACCGCGGCTACTACCCGATCCGCGTCTCCGAGGAGGAGTACCGCCACATGCAGGAGGACGAGGACGCGGTCGACAAGCGGTTCAAGGAAGTCATGATCGAGGGCACCGAGCGGTGGATCGCCATGGCCGACGAGAAGCTCAAGGGCAAGGTCCACCGCGTCGTGGTCTGCCCGGCCAACGACGACATGTTCGAGATCGACCCGGTCCTGCGCAGCGGGCACACCGTGGAGATGGGCACCGACGAGCCGCTGGAGCTGGAGGGCTTCAGCATGGTCTCGTACGGCTGGACGAACCCCACGCCATGGAACACCTTCCGCGAGCTTCCCGAGGAGGAGCTTGGCCGCCGCATCGACAAGATCCTGGAGAAGGTCACCGACCCGGAGCGCACCATCTTCAACTTCCACGCCCCGCCGTACGGGACCGGGATCGACGAGGCGCCGGCCCTGGACGCCGACCTCAAGTACCTGGCCGGCGGGCGGGCCCTGCGTCCGGTGGGCTCGACGTCGGTGCGAGCGGCCATCGAGCGCATGCAGCCGCTGCTCGGCCTGCACGGCCACATCCACGAGAGCAAGGGCGCCACGCGGTTGGGTCAGACGCTCGTGCTGAACCCGGGAAGCTCCTACGAGGAGGGGGTGCTGCAGGGGGCCATCGTCACGCTGGACACGAAGAAGCCGAAGGTCAAGAACTACCAGCTCGTCCTGGGGTGAGCCGCCGCTCGCAGGGAGCGGCTCGAACAAGGGAGGTGGGTCGGTGGCAACGGTAAGCGAGGCCCCGGGTCTGTTCCTTCGCAAGGCGACGGGCCTGGTGAAGGGGTGGTCCCGGTTCGATGCCTTCCTCTACTCGTTCATGTCCGTGAACCTGGTGACGCTCGGGATCTACTACGCGCTGTCCGTCCTGGCGTTCGTGCCGGACGGGCAGGTCCTCCCCGCCGTGATCATCTCGGGTGTCTTCGTCACGTTCCTGGTCGTCACCTACGCCGGGCTGATTTCGGCGATGCCCAAGGCGGGCGGGGACTACGTGTGGCAGAGCCGGGTGCTGGGCGGCGGAATCGCCTTCGTCCTGGCGGTGACGGGATGGTGGTTCATCCTGTGGCACTGGGCGCCGATCTACGCCAACATCCTGTCCGTCGAGGTGCTGCAGCCCGTGTTCGCCATCTTCAAGTGGCACGGCGCGGTGACCTGGCTGGGGTCGAAGAACGGCATCTTCCTGACCAGCGTGGGGACGATCGTGCTGGCCGGCTACCTGGTGTCGCTGGGCATGGAGGGGTACGCGAAGGTCCAGCGAACGTGCTTCTACATCGGGGTGGCCGCCCTCGCGGTCATGCTCCTGATCCTGCTGTTCGGCAGCAAGAGCGGGTTCCACAGCGCGTTCAACCAGGAGGCCTCGACCCTGTTCGGGGCCAAGGGCGACGTGTACGGCCAGACCCTGAAGGTGGCCGCCACCGGCAATGCCGTCCCGGCGATGAAGCTCTCGCTCACGCCGTTCTTCGGGGCGACGTGGCTCCTGATCCCCCTGATGGCTTTCTGGATCCTGTGGCCGAACTGGGGGGCCACGCTCTACGGCGAGGTCAGGGGAGCCGGTGACTTCAAGCGGGTCATGAACGGGATGATGTGGGGGCTGTGGGTCACCATCGCCTTCGCCATCCTCCTGGTGCTCCTGATGGCCAAGACGTTCGGATGGCAGTTCTTCAACGCGGCGAACGCGAACTACTGGTTCCCGCTGTATGGGGGGACGGCGTCGCCGACGATTCCGATCTTCCCGTACCCACCACTCCTGGCCAGCTTCTTCGTGCACAACGCGGCGTTCCAGGCGCTGTTCGTCCTGGCCTTCGGGGCGTGGTTCCTGGGATGGGCGGGCACGCTGTTCCTGTCCTCGACGCGCGTGGTGTTCGCCGCTGCGTTCGACCGGATCCTGCCCGAGTGGGCGGCGAACGTGTCGGAGAAGCGACACGTCCCGTTCGGCGCTCTCGCGCTGATGCTGATCCCCTCGGTGGTCATCAGCGCGTTCTACGCGTACAAGAGCGGCTTCGTCACCTACACGCTGGACGCGACGCTGGTCATCGCGGTGACGTTCTTCGGCACGGCGATCGCCGCGATGGTCATGCCGTACCGGAAGGGAAGGCTGTACGAGAACTCCGCGATCGCGAAGTACAAGGTCGGGGGGATCCCCCTGATCACCGTCACCGGCGCCTGCACCGCGGCGTTCCTGGGGTGGTTCCTGTTCCAGTGGTTCACCAACGACCTGTACGCGATCAACAACGCGACATCGCTGAGGTATCTGGGCGCGCTGTACGGGCTGGCGGTCGTGGTCTACGCCATCGCGTACGTGGTCCGGCGGCGACAGGGCATCAACCTGCGGGCCATCCACCAGGAGATCCCGGTCGACTGAGGGCTCGGTTCAAGGCTGGGCGACGTGGAGGGCGGGAGGACCGGTCCGCCCTCCACGTGTCCGTGGGGGCGGGAGCGATGGCCGACGACCACCTGATGTTCATCGGCGGCACGTGGGTGCCGTCCGAGAGCGGCGCGACGTTCGAGGCCACGTCGCCCTCCTCCGGCGAGGTGATCGGCACCGTCCCCAAGGGGACCCGCGGCGACGCGCAGCGGGCCATCGCCGCGGCCGGCTCGGCCTGGACGGGATGGGCCTCGATGTCCGCCTTCGAGCGGGCGGCAGCGATGGAACGCGTGGCGGCCGTCATCGCGGCACGGCGCGAGGACCTGGCCCGAACCCTCACCCTGGACCAGGGCAAGCCCTTGCGGGCAGAGGCGTACGACGAGGTCGAGGAGCTGATCGAGTACTTCGAGATGGCGGCGGCGGACACGCGTCGCCTGGAGGGCCTGATGCCGCCATCGGTCGACGCCGACAAGCGCGTGCTCGTGTACCGCGTGCCACGTGGCGTTGTCGGGATCATCACGCCGTGGAACTGGCCGTACACCATGCCCGCGGAGGTGGTGGCCCCGGCGCTCGCCGCCGGGAACGCCGTCGTGTGGGTGCCGGCCCCGACGACCTCGGTGTGTGCGGTGAAGCTCGCCGAGTGCATCGTCGAGGCTGACCTCCCGGCCAGCGTGTTCAACATGGTCACCGGGCCGGGTCCGGTGGTGGGCGACGAGGTGGCGGCGAACCCGGGGACGTCCGCGGTCGGGTTCATCGGGTCGATCGCCACCGGGCATCGGGTGGCCGAGCGCGCAGCAGGAAAGGAACTGCTCCTGGAGATGGGCGGGAACGGGCCGCTGGTGGTGCTGGACGACGCCGACGTCGATGCGGCGGTGGAGGGGACGCTGGTGGCCTCCTTCCTGAACGCCGGCCAGAGCTGCACCGCGGGAGAGCGGTTCTTGGTCCACGAGCGCGCCCACGACGAATTCCTCGACTGTCTGTCGGCGTCGATGACGAAGGAGATCCGGCTGGGCGACCCGTTCGTGGACGACACGACGATGGGGCCGCTGAACAACGAGCCGACGGCGGCGAAGACCGAGCGACACGTGGGCGACGCCGCCACGCGTGGAGCCACGGTGGTCACCGGTGGCTCGAGAGCCGATGGGTTCGCCACGCGCCTGTTCTACGAACCCACCGTGCTCGATGGCGTGACCAACGACATGGAGGTGGCCCGGGAGGAGACGTTCGGGCCGGTGGTCCCGGTGACCACCGTGCGCGGAGAGGACGAGGCTATCGAGATCGTCAACGCCTCGCCGTACGGGTTGCTCACGTCGGTGTTCACGCGCGACCTGCGCCGCGGGCTCCGGTTCGCGGAGGCCGTCCGGGCAGGCTGGGTCAACATCAACGAGGGCACGAACTACTGGGAGGCCCACCTGCCGTTCGGAGGCCGGGCGGGATCGAAGAGTGGAGTCGGGCGGGTGGGCGGCCGGTTCTCCATGGAGCGTCTCACCG
>JBKPBM010000195.1:0-5347 GCA_046744325.1 Actinomycetota bacterium
CAGAAGGGGCAGGCCGGGCGCTCGTGAGGCGACCGGACGACGGACCCGTCCCGGTAGAACAGCTCCCGGATCTCGCCCGTGCCGGTGCCGGTGCGCCAGACGTCGTAGTCCAGGTTCCAGGTCATCCGGCAGGCCTCGCACCGGAACGCGTAGCGCTCACGGGACAGACCGAACCTGGTGCGACGGGCGGGCTTGGTCTTGGGCGCAGCCATGGCCCTGCCTCACTTTCGCGGGCTTCTGCGATTGGGGAGGTAACTGTACGACTCCAGCGGCGATAAGGTCAGGCCCGAGCCAGGGCACGGCTGATCACGATGCGCTGGATCTCGCTGGTCCCCTCGAAGATCGTGTAGATCTTGGCGTCCCGGTACCACTTCTCCACGGGGAAGTCGCGGATGTAGCCGTACCCGCCGAGGATCTGGATGGCCTGCTCGGTCACCCACACCGCCGTCTCGCCGGCCTTGAGCTTCGACATCGAGCCCTCGGCGTGGTGGAACTGGCCGTTGCGGGCCAACCATGCGGCCCGGTAGGTCAGCAGGCGCGCCGCGTCGATCTCCAGGGCCATGTCGGCCAGCTTGAAGGCGATCCCCTGGTTCTCGATGATCGGCCGGCCGAACGTGGTCCGCTGCTTCGCGTAGTCCAGGGCGAACTCGTAGGCGGCCCGGGCGATGCCCACCGCCTGCGCGGCCACCGACGGCCGGGTCATCTCGAAGGTCTTGAGGGCGGCAGATTTCCCGGAGGCCCCGGCGGCTCGGGCCCGCTCGAGCTTCTGCTCGAGATGCTCCATCCCGCCGACGACATTCTCCAGCGCGATCCGGCAGTCCTGCAGCAGCACCTCGGCGGTGTGCGAGGCTCGGATGCCCAACTTCTTCTCCTTCTTGCCCTGGCGAAGCCCGGGGGTGTCGGGTCCGATGACGAACGCCGCCTGCCCACGGTGGCCCAGCGCCGGATCGACCGTCGCCACCACGACGTGCACGTTGGCGATGCCCCCGTTGGTGGCGAAGATCTTCTGCCCGTTCAGCACCCACTGGTCGCCATCACGGCGCGCGGTGGTCCGAAGGGCGCTGACGTCCGACCCGGCGTTCGGCTCGGTCACGCACAACGCCCCGACCTTCGGATCGTCCGGGGTGCCGAACATCTGAGGCGCCCACGTCATGAGCTGCTCCTGCGTCCCGCTGTACGCCAGCGTGGCCAGGGGCAACCCGCTCCCCCAGATCCCCAGCGAGATACCGGCGCACCCCCAGCACGTCTCCTCCAGGCAGATCGGGAACATGAGGCCCGTCGGGTCAGCCGCCAGGGTCTCCATGTAGAAGTCCAGGCCGTACAGCCCGACGTCGGCCGCCCGTCTCAGGACGGGCCAGGGGAACTCCTCGCGCTCGTCGTAGTCGTGGGCGACCGGGCGGATCTCCCGTTCGGCGAACTCGTGCACCCACTTCTGAGTGGTGAGGTGGTCTTCGGAGAGCTGGAAGTCCATCGTCGTCGGTGCCTCCCCTGAAGGTCTCGGCCGGAGGGCTCGACAGCCTAAGCTACCTTTCGGTAGGTTACCAGTCGGTAATATACCCCGTCATGCCGCGTGCACGCTCTCCGGAGAAGGCCCCGACGCGCCGCCGCATGCGGGCATCCGACCGACGGGCTCAGCTCCTGGAGGTGGCCCGCCGCGCCTTCGGGAGCTCGGGGTTCCACGGCGTCTCGATGGACGACGTGGCCAAGGAGGCCGGCGTCACCAAGCCGATCCTCTACGACCACTTCCCCTCGAAGAAGGAGCTGTACCTCGAACTCCTCGAGGCCGACCTGGTCGCGCTCCACGGCTCGGTGAAGCAGGCGCTGGACTCCCCGATCGGAAACCGGGAGCGCATCCGGGCAGGGTTCCAGGCCTACTTCGACTTCGTGGACGAGCAGGCCGACGGGTTCCGCCTGCTCATGCAGGAGGTGGTCGGTGCCGAGAAAGACTTCCGCAGGCGAGCCGAGGAGACCCGGCAGCGGATCCTGAAGGAGGTGGCCGACCTCATCGTGCGAGAATCGCGCGGACGGCTCGATCGCGAGCACGCCGAGATCGTGGCCCTGGCGCTGATCGGGATGGTGGAGACCGTGGCCCAGCGGGACCCGGGCGGCTCCCCCGACCGTCGGCGCGATGCCGTCGACCTGCTGGTCCGGCTGGCCTGGCGAGGGATCACCGAGCTCACTCCGTGATGACGACCCAGGAACATCCCCAGAGCTCCTCGACGGCTGTCCCGGACGAGCCCTCGACGGAGCCGGCACGGCCGCGGCTCCGAGGGCGGTTCCACCAGGTCGCGTTCATGGCCTCGATCCCCGCGGGCCTGATCATGGTCGCCGCGGGACCGAACCCCGCGGCCCGGGCCGCGGGGGCGATCTACGCCATCACACTGGCTGCCCTGCTGGGCACCAGCGCCTCGTATCACCGGTACCCGTGGTCGCCGGCGGCCATGACCCGGATGCAGCGGCTGGACCACTCGATGATCTTCCTGTTGATCGCGGGGACCTACACCCCGGTCAGCGTCCAGGCCCTGCACGGGGCCCTCCGGATCGCCATCCTGGTGACGGTCTGGACCGGCGCGGGCATCGGCATCGGCATCAAGCAATTCCGGGCCAAGAGCCTGGAGCTCGCGGCCGCCGCCCTCTACATCGTCCTGGGATGGGTGGCCATCGTGGCCCTCCCCGAGTTCATCCGCGGGATCCCGGCCGCCGCCTCCGCGCTGTTGCTGGCCGGAGGCATCCTGTACTCGGTGGGGGCGTTGGTGCTGCTGCGCCGGCGGCCCGATCCTCATCCGGCGGTGTTCGGCTATCACGAGATCTGGCACGCCATGGTCACCAGCGCCATCATCTGCCACTACGTGGCCGTGTTCCTCATCATCCGGGTTCGCTGAGCGTCGCCGGTTCCCGCCCGGAGGCAGACGGTGGAGGCGGGCCGAACAGGGCTTCCCGGTCGAGCGCCTCTCCTTGTGTCTCCGCGCCGATGCCACCGCGGATCCCGAACAGGCGCTTCTTCCACACCAGGTACACCAGGATCGCGAGGTTCACCACCAGCGCGATCACGCGCAGGGTCGTTACCCGCTTGATCAACTCGTGGACCTCGAAGGGCAGGAATCCAGCCGTGGCGATCGCGGTCAGATACTCGGCCCACCGCTTCTGGAGCCACAGCCCCACCGCCTCCACCCCTTCGACGATCGCGTAGGCCACCGCGGTCACCAGCAGGATCCAGACCGTGTGGCTCCGCAGGTTCAGGAACCGCTCGAGCTCTCGAACGAGGAAGCTCTGGCTGCCCGCGGGCCCGAGCTGCGACGCTCCACCGGTCAGGCGGTCGACCAGCCGGCGCGCCCCTGCCTCCAGCGAGTGGAAGTGCAGCTCCAGGAAGATCAACCCTCCCGCGATCACGGCGAACAGGATCGAGTGGATCCCCCGGTCGATGGCGATCAGCCGCAGGACGAGGGCGTCTCGCAACTCCCGGCCACGCCGGGGGATGTTCAGGTCGGAGAGCGCGGGCAGGGTCTGCCGATCCGGGTGGGCTGGCGGCGTGGTGGCCACCCAGGCGTCGCACCGGAGACATCGGGCGAGACGCCGGCCGTCGGGGAGATCGATCCCCAGGCCGGCGTCCACAGGCCGGAGCCGGGCCACGGCCGCTGCGGGGACGACGTGACCGGCGAACGCGCAGGCGAACGTCTCCCGGTGCCATCGGCGGCGCGGTCGTCCTTCGACCTCGGGCCAGACCTCGGGCGAACCGGACGCTTTCGGATCGGGCCTGGTCACGCCCCAGTGCCTCCGGCTCGTGGCTCTTCCGCTACAGGTTCCCGCGCTCTTCCTGCTCGCGCTCGATGGCCAGGAACAGCTCCTTGAAGTTCCCCAGGCCGAACCCGCGCGACCCGTGCCGGTCGATGATCTCGTAGAACATCGTCGGGCGGTCCTGGACGTTCTTGGTGAAGATCTGCAGGAGGTATCCCTCCTCGTCCCGGTCGGCCAGGATGTTCAGGCGCTGGACGTCCTCGAGGCTCTCGTTGATCTCACCGATCCGGCCGCGCATCGCCTCGTAGTACGTGTCGGGAACACGGATGAACCGCACGCCCCGGTCGCGGAGCGCCGACACCGTGGCGATGATGTCCTTCGAGAGCATGGCGATGTGCTGGACGCCCGGTCCCCGGTAGAACTCCAGGTACTCGTCGATCTGGCTCTTCTTCTTACCCGGCGCGGGCTCGTTGATGGGGAACTTGATCCGGCCGTTGCCGTCCCACATCACCTTCGACATCAGCGCCGTGTACTCGCTGGAGATCTGGTCGTCGCGGAAGTGCACCAGCTGATCGAATCCCAGCACGCGCGCGTAGAACTGCGCCCACTCGTTCATCTTGCCCAGCTCCACGTTGCACACGATGTGATCGATGAGCTGGATGCCCGCCTCGGGACCGTCGTCGGGGATGGGCTGCTCGGGCCTGAACCCCGGCAGGAAGGTCCCGGAGTAGTTCTCCCGCTCGACGAACGAGTGGATGGTGTCGCCGTACGCGGCGATGGAGGCCCGGACGACCTTGCCGTGCTCGTCCTCGATCACGGTGGGTTCCAGGATCCCCGTCGCTCCGTGCCCGGTGGCGTACTCGTAGGCGTAGGCGGCGTCGGGCACGCGCAGGGCCACGTCGTGGACGCCGTCACCATGCTCGTTGGTGTGACGGGCGATCGGGCTCTCCGGGCCGAGCGCCCCGGTCATCACCAACCGGGCGTCACCCTGCTCCAGGAGATAGGAGGCCCGGTCCCGGACCTTCGTCTCCGGCCCGCAATAGGCCGAGATCTTGAACCCGAACGCCTTCGAATAGTAGAAGGCGGCCTGGCGGGCGTTGCCCACGTAGTACTCGACATGATCGATGCCCAGCAGTGGCATCACGTCGTGCGACGCTTCGGCCTGGCGGCTCGCGTCGAGATCCTGTGCCATGGCGGGACTCCCTTCTGCTCGTCCTCGCGACTATACCCGCCGGTCGGGCGGGGTCGATCCCGGGTGACGGCCAAGGCGACGGCGCACCTCATCGCTCGCGTCGGAGAGCGTGGAGGACACGGCCCCGCCGAACGACCTCACCGCCCGGTTCAGGCTCTGCTGCGCCTCCGGGTCACGGAGCGCATCCCCCACGGCGGTGAACGCCTGGTCGAGCTGATCCGTCAGCGATCGCAGGGCATCGCCCAACCGCTGCCGCTCGGCTCGAGCCTCCTCACCTCCCTCGGTACCGGTTCCCGCGTCGAGCTTGCGATAGTGATCGCGCACCCTCCTCCCCAGATCCGAGACGTGACGCTCGACCTCCTCCCATGCCTCCTTCGATTCCGGCATCCGTTGCCTCCTCTCGGTCGTGCGGTGTCCACC
>JBKPBM010000275.1:0-4498 GCA_046744325.1 Actinomycetota bacterium
GGACCTACGAGGTGTGGTTCCTGACCTTCACCGATCGAGCGGCCGGGCGAGGGTACTGGATCCGGTCGACCCTGCTTCACCCCGACCGCAGGGGCGGCAACCCCGAGCACTCGGCGGGCGTGTGGTTCGCCCGGTTCGACCGGGCCGAACCGGCCTCCTCCCTCGGCCTGCACGCCTCGGTCCGCCAGGTGAAGGTGGCCGAGGACCGGTTCTCGGTCGAGATCGGAGGCTCCGCGTTCCGCAGCGGGCAGGCCACCGGGAGCGTCGAGGTGGGCGGTCACCGCGCCTCCTGGGACCTCGAGTGGACCACCGACCAGTTCACCTACCGGCTGCTTCCGGACGTGATGTACCGGGGGAGCCTCGCCCCGACCAGACCCGTGTCGCCGAACCCCGAGACGAAGGTCTCCGGCACCGTGGTCGTCGACGGCGAGGCGGCGGAGGTCCGGTCCGTCCCCGGCCAGCAGGGACACCTGGCCGGCTCGCGGCACGCCGAGCGATGGGCGTGGGCGCACTGCTCGGACTTCGTGGGCGAGGAGGCGGTGGTCCACGCCGTGACCGCGCAGGCCCGGCGGGGTCCATTCCTCGCCCCGTTCGTGACCTCGATCGGGGTGCGCCATCAGGGCGAGTGGATCCGGCTATCGAAGATCAGCCGCCGCCGGCCCTTCACGCTGGGGCTGTGGAAGGTCGACCTGCAGAACCGGCGGTATCGCCTGACCGGACGGATCGAGGCGCCGGCCCGAGCCATGCTCCGGGCTCGCTACGAGGATCCCGACGGCGCCCCCCGGTACTGCCACAACTCGGAGATCGCCTCGTCGCGCCTGGCGCTGTTCGAACGCCGCGCCGCTGGGTTCGAGGAGGTGGCCCTGCTCGAGTCGCACGGCACCACCCACGCCGAGTGGGCGGGCCGGACTCCGGCTGCCGCGGTCAGCCACGAGTTCCTCGAGGCGAGCGAGGGCGACGGCCGGTGAACCTGGCCGACCTGATCCGCGACGCTGCCGAGGACCATCCGGCCAAGCCCGCGCTCATCTTCCACGGCCAGCCCACCTCGTACCTCGAGCTGGACGAGCGGGTGGACTCCACGGCCGCCGCCCTGGCGGGCCTGGGCGTGGCGCCGGGGGACCGGGTGGCTCTCCTGGTGGGCAATGTGCCGGAGTTCGTCTCGACCTTCTACGGCGCGATCAGGGCCGGCGCGGTGGCCTGTCCGCTCAACGTGATGCTCACCGCGGAGGAGCTGGGCTACATCCTGGCCGACGCCGGGGTCAGGGCGGTGGTCACCGAGCTGGAGACCCTGCCGAACGTGCTGGCGGTCCGGGACCGGCTGGCCGACCTGGCGGCGATCCTGGTGATCGGCGGGCCACCGGCCCCGGCCGGGACGATCTCGCTCGAAGAGGCACTGTCCGACCCCGGGGAGCCCCCCGAGGTGGACCGGGCGCCCACCGACCTCGCGGCCATCGCCTACACGGCCGGCACCACCGCCTCGCCGAAGGGCGCCATGCTCACGCACGGGAACCTGGCGTCGAACCTCGAGCAGATGGCCTCGGTCCCGATGCTCGCCGAGCCCGACGACGTGGTCCTGCTGGTGCTGCCTCTGTTCCACATCTACGGCCTCAACGCGGTGCTTGGCCCGGGCATCAAGCAGGGGGCCACCGCGTTGGTGATCGAACGGTTCGACCCTCGTCGCACGCTGGAGCTTGTGGAGCGGCACGGGGTGACGGTCCTGGCCGGCGCGCCGCCGATGTTCTCGGCCTGGCTGGCCCTGGACGAACCCGTCCCCGACCTCTCGTCGGTCCGCCTGGCGGTCTCGGGCGCGTCCCGACTGGCACCGGAAGTCCTGGAGGCCTTCCACCGGCGGTTCGGGGTGACCATCTGGGAGGGCTACGGCCTCACGGAGTGCTCGCCGGCCGTGACCACGAACGCCCTGGGCGCGACGGCCAAGCCGGGGTCGATCGGTCTGCCCATGCCGGGGATCGAGATCCGGCTGGTCGACGACGCGGGCGAGGATGTCGAGGAGGGCGACCCGGGGGAGATCCTGGTCCGGGGCCCCAACGTGTTCGCCGGCTACTGGAACCGCCCCGAGGCCACGGCCGAGGTGCTCGGGGGCGACTGGCTCCGCACCGGCGACGTGGCGTACCGCGACGAGGATGGCTACCTGTTCCTGGTCGACCGGAAGAAGGATCTGATCATCGTGTCGGGGTTCAACGTCTTCCCCCAGGAGGTCGAGGAGGCCATCGCCCGGCATTCGGACGTCGCGGAGGCGGCGGTGGTCGGGATCACCGACGAGCGGACCGGGGAGGCGGTGCAGGCCTGGGTCGTCCCGACGGAAGGCCGGTCGGTGACCCAGGAGGCGATCCTCGATTTCCTGCATGGGCACCTGGCCCGGTTCAAGTGGCCGAAGGAGGTGCAGGTGGTCGAGGAGCTTCCACACCACGTCACGGGGAAGGTCCTGCGCCGCGCCCTGCGGGGTGAGGAGATCCTCGGGGGAGAGGGCGAAGGCGCCTCCCCGCCCGAGTCGGGGTCGACGTGATCGCCTCCACCGGCCACGGGGCCGGGCTCACGGTGTTCCCGGTGACCGCGGCCTTCATCTCCGCCGTGTTCGGGTTCCGGCTGGCCCAGGGGTACATCGCCCGCCAGCGGGCGTCGGAGGGGATCTGGACCCTGGCGCTGCTGATGTATGCCGGCGCATCGTTCGCGATGTCGCTGGGCGTGGTCCGGGGGTGGGAACCGGTGGACTATCGCCTCTACTGGCTGCTGGGGGCGGTGCTGAACGTCCCGTACCTGCTGGTTGGCGAGGTGTTCCTGCTCTCCCCGTGGAAGTTGCTGGCCAGGGCGCTGGCGGTGGTGGTGCTGGGGCTCACGGTGCTGGCGGCCGTGTTGGTGCTGGGGGCCCCGGTGTCGGTCCAGGCGCTGTCGAGCTCGCTGCCCCTGGGAAAGGACGTGTTCGGCACCCACGCCTGGCCGTACCGCCTGGCCCAGCTGTACTCCATCCCCGCCTACGTGCTGCTGCTCGCGGGTCTGGTCTGGTCCGTCTGGAAGATGCGCGGGAAGCCCCACCTCAGAGAGCGGATGCTCGGCACGTTCGGGGTGGCCCTGGGGGCGACGATCGTGGCGATCGGGTCGGGCATCGGGGCCGCGTTCCACATCGTGCCCCTGTTCTCCATCGCGCTCGCGCTGGGGGTGGCCGTGATGTTCTGGGGGTTCCTGCAGGCAAGCCGCTCCCGGATCACCGCCCCGGCCGCGGGGGCCGCCCCGCCCTCCTCGCCGGCGTAGTCCTTCTGGATCATTTCTTCGAACGGATGCGGGGCCGACCGATCCGATCGGCCGTCGGCTGCGAACGAGCCCGTGATCGCCGCGCCTCAACGGATGGAGGAGGTGAATGCCCGCCCGCCGGATCTCCCGGCGCGCTGCATGGAAGGCGCGCCGCGATCCGTTCGCATCCATCGCTTCGAAAGGAGGTGCTTTCCCCTTGCCTGCCATGGGCAAGCGACTTCGCACAGCGGCCATTGCCGCGGTGGCTTCGGCCGCGCTCGGCGTGGGCCTGGTCACCGGACTGGCTCCCACGGCCGCCCTGGCCTCGAGCCATCGGGAGGCTCCGCTGGTGGCGGCCGATCCGCAGATCGATGGCACGGACCTGTACGCGTTCGTCAGCCCCGACAAGCCGGACACCGTCACCATCATCAGCAACTGGATCCCCTTCGAGGATCCGCACGGAGGGCCGAACTTCTTCTCGTTCGCCCCGGGCGTGTACTACGACATCAACATCGACAACAACGGCGACGCCAAGCCTGACCTCACCTACCGGTGGGTGTTCTCGAACCACTACGTCACCACCGACACGTTCCTCTACAACACCGGCGTGGTGAACAACCTCACCGACCCGACGCTGAACTTCTACCAGACCTACGACCTGTGGAAGATCGTGGGGACGAAGACCACGCAGCTCCTGGCCGACGTGCGCGTTGCCCCCTCCGATGTGGGCGACGTCTCGATGCCGGACTACGCGACCCTGTCGAACCAGGCGATCAAGCCGTTCGGGTCGCACGGCCAGGGACTGTCCTGGGCCGGCCAGGCCGACGACCCGTTCTTCCTTGACCTGCGGGTGTTCGACTTGCTGTACGGGCTGGACTTCAGCGAGACGGGCAACGACAGCCTGGCGGGGTTCAACGTGAACTCGTTCGCCCTGCAGGTGCCGATCACCGAGTTGACCAATGGTGGCGACGGCTCCGGGATCGTTGGGGTCTGGACCACCGCCGAGCGCCGGAGCATCCGCGTCCAGCGCGACAACGGCAGCCAGTCCTTCAGCGGCAAGTTCGTCCAGGTCTCGCGCCTGGGCATGCCGCTGGTCAACGAGGTGGTCGTCCCGGTGGGCCTGAAGGACCTGTTCAACGCGTCTCAGCCCATCAACGACGCCCAGTTCGCCCCGAAGGTCCTGACCTTCGGCGAGGATCCCAACGACCTGCCCGCGCTGATCGAGGCGATCTACGGGATCCCCGTCCCGAAC